>QIMA01000533.1 GCA_003233535.1 Rhodanobacteraceae bacterium | reverse complement strand
GTATGAACCACTACACCGCTCCTGCGGAAAAACCACTGGCCTACCAATGTCCTGCGCGAGCATCGCGCGAGTTCATGAAATATCCGGGCTAGCGACAAGGACCGATTGCGATGCGTCTTGTGCATGACCGAGTACTGCTAGACAAATTGGAACAGCAGGGGGGGCGTCCGCACCAAGGGGACGTTTGGCGTGTCACATGGACGAGCAGAAACCCTCTCCAAGGCGGCGGATCTGGCCGTTGGAATGCACCGAATTCGATACAAGTCGTCTACAGCAGCTGCTCTGCCGATGGAGCGATCGCCGAAATTTACTACCACTTGGCACAGCAGCCAGTGCTTTCATCTGCGGACAAGTCGATAAGCAGACTACGCGTTCAAACCGAAAATACACTTTCGTTATTGGACAAGAAGTTTCTCACTGAGCTTGGGCTCGGGCCACAATCACTGGCATTGACTGACGCCGCACGTAGTCAGGAAATTGCCGCGGCTGCGCACCTGCTCGACTATGACAGTTTGCTCGTTCCGAGCGCGCGCTGGGCGTGCGACAACTTGATTTTGTTCCCGGATAACCTTAGTCCCGATGGTGTATCCCTTGAGGATACGAAGGCTGTAAATTGGCCTTCCTGGAGAGAAAGCAACGCGCCTGAATGGGAGCGAAGGGCTGACGAACTACGAAATGAGAAAGCATCTTTGATAGGAAAGCCACCGCTGTAGTTAACGTGGAAGTCAATTGCATCGCGTCCATCGTAGGATTGGAATCACGGTTTGGTTCACTCATGCAACCCACACTCCCGCTTCAACCCAAAGAACCGCGTCTGCTCGGCGCTCATTCCTTCCCCCAAGGCTTGAGTCGTATGGACGTCGCCAATCGACACGTAGCCCTGCTCCCACAGCGGGTGATAGGGCAGATCGTGTTCGGCCAGATAACGGCCAATCTGGCGATCGCTCCAGTCAAATATCGGGTGCAGCTTGTAGCGACCGTTGTGCACGCTCAGGGCCACAATCTGGGCGCGGGTGCTGGACTGGTCGCGGCGCAGGCCGGCAATCCAAGTGCCGCAACCGAGCTCATCGAGGGTTTCGCGCATTGGCTCGATCTTGTGCAGTTGGTTGTAGGACTTGATCCCTTCCAGGCCCTGCTTCCACAGCTCGCCGTGGCGGGCTAGATACCAGGCCGGCGAGTGCTTCGGCCTAGCGATCACCAAGTTGAGCTTCAGTCGATCGGCCAGCTCGTCGATGAAGCGATAGGTTTCAGGAAACAAATAGCCGGTATCGACCAAGACCACGGGAATATCTGGCCGTTGCTGGGTGACCATGTGCAGCAGCGCGGCTGACTGCGCGCCAAAGCTGGAACTGAGTACAAAACGTCCTGGCAAGTGATCCAAGGACCAGGCTACGCGATCGGCTGCTGTCATCTCAGTCAACTGCCGATTCCAGCGCTGCAGGCAGTCGTGACCTAGATCGCTGGCAACAAAAACATCGGCCGTCGATTCAGCCAGCAGATCGGCGCAGGGGCTCAGGAAGCTCATGCCTAGACCTCGGTAGTTGGGTGCGGGCTGCTGCCCTGCACTAGGCCTAGTCGGCGGATGAAATCGCCGAAAGGCTCGGCGCCTTCGCGCTCGTCGGACCAGCGTGCAAACAGCTGATCGAGTTCGGCCAAAATCGTCGGTTCGTTAATACTCTCGGCATACAGCGCGTTGAGTCGCTGGCCGATGCGATCGCCGCCCAGCAGCAGGTTGTACAGGCCTGGGGCCTTGCCGATCAGGCCAATTTCGGCCAAATAGGGTCTGGCACAGCCATTCGGGCAGCCGGTGATACGCAGCGTGACGGGCTCGTTGGCCAAGCCGTTCTTAGCCAGCAGCGCGTCGACTCTGGGACCGAACTCCGGCAGCCAGCGCTCGCCTTCGGCCATCGCTAGCGGGCACAGCGGCATCGCTACGCAGGCCAACGCATCGCGACGTAGCGGCGACCAGGCCAACGGGTCGAGCAAGCCGTATTCCTTCAGCAGTTGGTCGATCTGCTCACGTGCCGCGTCGTCGATATCGGCGACGACTAGATTCTGGTTGGGCGTGATCCGGAATCGGCCCTGGTGAATCTTGGCCAGCTCGCGCAGACCGGTGCGCCCGTTGACGCCGGCACTATCCTGCACCCGACCGCCTTCGATCCGCAGGGTCAGCTGCCAGCTACCGTCGGTGGCTTGCTGCCAGCCGAAGCGGTCGCCCTGATGCAGGAAAATGAAGGGCTGCGGCGGATCCAACTCGCCGCCTAAACGCTTGCTCAGCTCGCCCCTGAACCAATCCAGTCCGCGATCGGCAATCGTGTACTTCAGGCGCGCGTGCTTACGGTTGCTGCGGTCGCCAAAATCGCGCTGGATCGCGACCACCGCTGCGGCCACCTCGAGCATGCGCTCTGGCGGCAGAAAGCCGATCACGTCGGCCAGCCGCGGATAGGTCGCTGGCTCGCCGTGACTGGTACCCATGCCGCCGCCAACCGCGAGATTGAAGCCGCGCAGCTTTTCGCCATCCGTAATTGCGATGAAGCCCAGGTCGTGCGCGTAGAGGTCGACATCGTTGTACGGCGGCACCGCAATTACGGTTTTGAACTTGCGCGGCAAATAGGTCGGGCCGTACAGCGGCTCGTGTTCCGGCTCACCGCCGGCGACTCGCTCCTTGCCGAGGAAAATCTCGTGATACGCCTGGGTCTTGGGCAGCAGATGTTCACTCAACGCGATCGAGCACTGATGGACCTGCGCATGCAGCTGCGAGTGCTCCGGCTGCGCGCTGCACAGCACGTTGCGATTGACGTCGCCGCAGGCAGCTATCGAGTCGAGCAAAGCACGATCCATCGCCTGCAGCGTGGCCGGCAGCTCCTCCTTGATCACGCCCTGCAGCTCGAAAGTTTGCCGCGTGGTGAGCTTGAGCGTGTCGTTGCCGTGGCGAGTGGCGAGATCGTCCATCGCCAACCACTGCGCAGGCGTGCACACGCCGCCAGGCAGGCGCACCCGAATCATGAAGCTAATCGCCGGCTCCAGCTTGCGCTTGCGCCGCTCTTCGCGCAGCTCGCGATCATCCTGCTGATAGATTCCATGCAGCTTGATTAGCTGACCGTCGTCGTCGCGCACGCCAGCGGTATGCGGGTCAGCCAGGCTCTCGGCCAAGGTGCCGCGTAGGCCTAGGCTGGCGGATTTGATGCGTTCGACTGAGGAGGGAGCTGTCGGTGTGGTTATGGTCATTGGTTTGGGGCTTGTCGGTTTTGATGAGGGTCTTTTTCTAAGGCTGAGAGCTGAAGACCGATGAAGAGCGGAGCGAGTCCTCGCTTGCGAAATAGGAATCGGATTTCCGGATGATCTGAAGCGCTGAGTAACTTGCTCTTCTCAGCCCTCAGCCCTCAGCTCTCAGCCCTGCTCAATACACATCCACCAGCCAACGCCCCTCTCGACGCAGGCGGGCGAATTCTTCGGCGGCCTGTTCCGGGTCGTGCTCGCCGTGTTCGGCGATGATGTCGATCAGCGTGCTTTCCACCGCCGGGGCCATGGCGAAGGCGTCACCGCACAGGTAGACGCTGGCGCCGCTGCTGATCCACTCGTATAGGTCTCGGCCCTGCTCGCGCAGCCGATCCTGCACGTAGACACGGTCGGCGCCGTCGCGCGAGAAAGCCAAGGTCAACCGATCCAGATGACCGCGCTTGAGCGCGTCCTGCCATTCGGTTTGATAAAGGAAGTCCAGGTAGCGTTTGCGCGCGCCGAAAACCAGCCAGTTGCGACCCGTCGCGCCGCTCGCGATGCGCTCCTGCAGGAATCCGCGGAACGGCGCTACGCCAGTACCTGGCCCGATCATGATGACGTCTTTGCTGCCGTCGCTGGGTAATCGAAAGCGCTCATTGGGTTCGACCCACACGCCGATCTCGCTGCCGGGCTGGAGCTCCGATAGTGCCGTTGAGCAGGCGCCATAGGCGTTGCGCTCGCCACGCTCATCATTGCGCAACGCCACGGTCAGATGCACCTCATCGGCATGCCGACTGGGGCTAGACGCGATGGAGTAAAGCCGGTGCTGTAGTGGCGGCAACAGATCAACCAGTTGTTCGGCGCTCAGCGCCTGCGGATAACGCTGCAGAAAATCGATCAGCTGTGAATTGCGCAGCTGCTCACGCAAGCGCTCACCACTGGTCGGCAACAGCAATTCTTCTAGCTCACTGTCCCCGGTGGACTCGGCAAATGCAGCGATCAGCGGACGGCTAACCCGACTGACTTCAAGCTCCTCGGTGATCCAATAGCGCAGCGATTGTTCACCACCGTCGCGCGAAATCTGGCGTTCGGCATCATCGACATACAGCGCCAGGATCGGCTCCACCAGCTGCAGCGGATTGCTAAAGCGCAACCCCAAGGCATCACCCGGATG
>QIMA01000002.1 GCA_003233535.1 Rhodanobacteraceae bacterium | reverse complement strand
GGCGAGGATTTCTAACTCGATCTTCTGGCTCACCGGTGAGACATTCGGAATTGGGCCAAAGAGTAATTCGTTGGCCAGCTTCATGCCAGCCTTTAATGCCGTCACCGCTCGTACACCGTCAATCCGGGCCAGCTGTGCCTCTTGTTTGCCGTCGAGCCGGACTACAAATGCGTTGTTCGGGTAGTAGTGAAGAATCTTGAACCCGGCATTGCTTAGGGCCGTCCGCGCAAATCCCGCGTTCTCCGGTGCAAACTGGACGATACGAGTGGTCGTCGACTCGGCGTCGAGCGCACCCGCGTAGCGCAGAGTGGAAAAGCGCGGATCAAAAGCGCCGCTGGAGAGCAGCAATAGCGCAGTATCCGCAGCGGCAGTTCGAGCGCCTTCAGGCGAAAGTGCTGATGCCGGAAAAGACTGGAGTCCTTGGGCATAGCTCACCGGCGCGCACAGTGCGAAAATCACACCGGCAAGCAGCCGTTTTGAGCATTTGATTGTTGCTGGCATACAATTTCTTCCGTAGCAGGGAAACCTCTTAATCATGCCTTTCTGACCTAGCGCTTACAAGCACGAAACGGCAGTTCACGCCAGTGACAATTGCGTGAAAAGGTATCTTGCGGCGGATTTGTATCTGCCGGGATAGACCGCTTGTCAAATCCAATTAACGGCAACTGCCCGGACCAGTTGCACTACACTTCGCGACCAAGCATAGACGATGGACTGACCGAATATGACTGACGATGCGCTGCGAGCCCGACTAAACGAAGTATTGGAGCCGGGCAGTGCCGTTTCGCTCGCCGAGCTCGATGCGGTCAAGGCCGTAGCTATCAAAGATGGCCGAGCGGCAATCGATCTGCGTTTGGGCTATCCGTTGGAACGGGGCCGGGCCGCCTTGCGTGAAGCGGTCGAAAGCGCGGCTCTGAGCATTGACGGGATTGACGCTGCGGTAATCGACATAGCCAGCCGCGTGCAGCCTCATCGCGTGCAGCAGGGCCTGGATCCGCTTCCAGGCATAAAGAACGTCATCGCGGTGGCTTCCGGGAAAGGCGGCGTCGGAAAATCGACGACTACGGTCAACTTGGCTTTGGCATTGAGCGGGGAGGGCGCCCGCGTTGGCGTGCTGGACGCCGATATCTATGGGCCGAGCATCCCGCGCATGCTTGGCATTGAGGGCAAGCCGGAAAGCAAAGACGGTCACCACCTGGAACCGATGCGCAATCACGGCATCCAAGCGATGTCGATTGGCTTCTTGGTAGCAGAAGACACGCCGATGATTTGGCGCGGTCCGATGGTCACCCAAGCGCTGCAACAGCTGCTGGGCGAAACCCACTGGGATGACCTGGACTATCTGATTATTGACCTGCCGCCGGGCACCGGCGACATTCAGCTCACGCTGTGTCAAAAGATTCCCGTAAGCGGGGCGATCATCGTCACCACGCCGCAAGACATAGCGCTGTTAGACGCGCGACGTGCGCTGCAGATGTTTCGCAAGGTCGACGTGCCGGTGTTGGGTGTTATTGAGAACATGTCGGTTCACGTGTGCAGCAACTGTGGTCATGCCGAACCCATATTCGGCAGCGGCGGGGGCGACAAAATGGCTGCTGAATTCGGTTTGGATCTGCTTGGCCAGCTGCCTCTGGCGATGACGATTCGCGAACAGGCCGATAGCGGATTGCCGACGGTGGCGTTCGACCCTGATGGTGCGATCAGCGATGCCTATCGGCAGTGCGCGCTTGGCGCAGTTGCCCGACTTTCCGTTCAAACCAGAAACAAGAAGATTTCTTTTCCGAATATCGTTTTACAGGACACTTAACTCGGCGTGCTGCGAGCTGGAGTTGAGCTCTGCGCCCGCTGCCAGAATGCATCGTTGACCAACCTACCAAGGAAGTCGTGTAGTGAGCATTAAGTCTGATCGCTGGATACAACGCATGGCCAAAGAAAAGGCGATGATTGAGCCATTTGAGGAAGGTCAAGTTCGGACCAATGCTTCGGGTGGGCGGGTGATTTCCTATGGCACGTCCAGCTATGGCTACGACGTTCGCTGCGCCGATGAGTTCAAGATTTTCACCAATATCAATTCAGCCGTCGTCGATCCGAAGAACTTCGACCGCAACAGCTTTGTCGATTTCAAAGGTGACTCGTGCATCATCCCGCCCAATTCGTTTTGCTTGGCACGCACGGTTGAGTACTTTCGGATTCCGCGCAAAGTACTAACTATATGCCTTGGCAAAAGCACCTACGCGCGCTGCGGAATCATTGTAAACGTCACGCCGCTCGAGCCCGAGTGGGAAGGCCACGTTACGCTGGAGTTCTCCAACACGACGACGCTGCCTGCGCGAATCTACGCCAATGAAGGTGTGGCACAGATGCTGTTTCTGGAGTCGGATGAGGAGTGCGCAATTTCCTACGCCGACCGGGATGGGAAGTATCAGGGCCAGCGCGGGGTGACGTTGCCGCAGGCGTAGGCGCGTCGAACAAGTTGGGGTCCTCTGCCTGGGCGAGAGCCTGCGGGGACTGCTGTAAGGGATCGGCTCGCGTGGCCTGTCGCGATTGCGCTGCGAGTGATCAAACCCTTCGCGGATTGAGCCTTTACGCCTGTTGATAGGCGTCGGTTCTGACCGAGCTTGATCGGCGCGAATAACAGTCGCGGCAACTATGCCGCGGATCTACCTCGGCAGTTACCATCTGATGCGGTTTTGCCAGTGTAGTGCTTTGGCTCAGCGCGCGAATTCCGAGCGCCATCAAGCCGTATACACTTCACGCGGCTACTGATCGCGTTGCCGCCCCAATTCGGGTTAACTCCTTTGCCAAGTTCTGGGCACAAAAAAGCCCGCTCAGCGTTAGCTGAGCGGGCTCATGTCTCTCTTACTTAGACCTAAGCGCTACGCCCCATCGTTGATGCAGGACGTCACTTCCAGATCATCGATGAAGAAGCCACCGGTACCGATGGCGGCGGTGTTGCCGTCGGTCACTACGCGGTAGCGCAGGTTGACGCTCTGACCGGCGAAGGTGTCCAGATCGACCACCGAAGTGACAGAAGTGTTGCCCAGGGCGATACACCAACCCGGCGTTCCCGAATTCGGGTTGGCTGCATTCGGTGTGATCTGACCGGTGTAGGGATCGGTGAACAGCTGCGAGTCGGAGATCTGAGTCCAATTCGTGCCGCCATCGGTGCTGATTTCCAACTGTCCTGCGTCCCAGCAACCCATCGGGCCATCTTGTTCGAAGTTATGGAACGCATCGTAGGTCAGGAAGGTGCTGACGATGTCAGCTGCAGGGAGGACGATGGCCGGTGACACCAGCTGTTGATCTGAGCTGTTGTTGGCACCCGGACTGGGCGGGTTGGTAGCGAACCAAACCGTAGTGCTCAAGCCAATGCCGCCAGGCGCTGCGGCCTGCGTCCAATTGCTCGGGCCAACCGGCGCGGCTGTGGTCCAGCCGTTGATTCCGCTCTGGAAATCGTCGCTGAAGTTTGAAACCGCCGAGGATCCAGCTGGGCAGATACCCGGAGTACCGGTGGTGAAGCTGCTGACTGCCGAGGTCGTCCCGCCACCGCAGTAGTTAGATGCGGTAACCCGCCAGAAGTACTCCGTGGTTGAGTCCAGCGGAACTGGCGGCGAGAACGAAGTGCCAACAGTGGTTGTACTGGCGATGACGTTGCTGAAGCCGGCATCTGTAGCCAGCTCAACGAAGTAGTCATTTGCCGCTGCCGTTGTGTTCCAGGTCAGGGTGGGCCGTACTTTGACGCCGACCGCAGCATTCACCGGCTCTAGCAGGGTCGCTTGAACTGGCGCAGCATCAGAGACTCCTAAGGAGAACGCGCTGCCGTTGGTAGTGACGCCACTGGTGCCTGAGATAAGGAAGCTGTACTCGCCGCTAGCTAAACCATTGGCTCCAGTGAGTTCGACCGAGGTACTGCCAGGGGCCTGAACAGGGTTAGTGGCGAAGGCCACGGTGAGGCCTGCCGGCGTGCCGCTGCTAGAAAGCGTCACTGGACCTGTGAATCCGGCGACGACCGCGGCGCGCAGATTAAACAAAGGATCTGGATCGGTGGAACAGATCTCAGCGCGCGGTGCGCCCTCGGTGACCAAAGTAAAGTTCGGCGCGCCACACTCCGGGAAGCGGAATGAGCAAACGCGCGTGGTCCAGCCTGCATTAGAGGTCGTGGCGTAGTACTCGTTGGTGGTCCAGAACGTGCAGTCATCGACTGGGTCGACGCTCATTGACGCGTAGTCGCCCCAGCGTCCAGAAGTCGATAGCTGGGATCCTGTGGTGCCAGGAGTGCATTCGACCTCGTCGCGCAAGGTGCCCGGCGTATCGTTTAGTTCTCGGCCAGCAAGGAAGATTTTCGGGTTTTCAGTTTCGTCTGAGCGAGTGTAACCGATGCCGATATTGCCGCTCTGAT
>QIMA01000322.1 GCA_003233535.1 Rhodanobacteraceae bacterium | reverse complement strand
GTCGCTGGTGACCGGCGTGCCCGCATTGGACGTGCTAGTCAGCGCCAGTGAGCCATCTGGACGCTGCACTAGCCAGCCCCAGCCGGCGCCGAAGGTGGTGATTGAGGTCTTGCTGAACTGCTCCTTAAAGGCCGCAAAGCTACCGAACTGCTTAACGATCAAATCGGCCAGTTTGCCGGTCGGCTCGCCGCCGCCGTTCGGGCTCAGGCAGTTCCAGTAAAACGTGTGATTCCAGATTTGAGCCGCATTGTTGAACATGCCGCCGGAACTGGAGCGCACGATCTCTTCCAGGGACTTATTGTCGTCCTCGGTGTCGGCAATCATGTTGTTTAGGTTGGTGACGTAAGTCTGATGATGCTTGCCGTAGTGAAAATCGAGCGTCTCTGCGGAGATGTGCGGGGCGAGGGCATCGCGCTCGTAAGGCAGTGGGGGCAGTACAATGGCCATGGCAGTTCCTTGTTGGTGAAATGTCGGTTCTGGATTTTAACAGGGGTGCGCCGCTGCCGATGCGATGATCGCGGCTACATCTTCGGAGTGGTCAGTGGTGCGGTTTGATTTTTTAATCAATAGCGCGCTCAAGGAGCGGGATGCAGTGCTCCGCATTCGTCGCACGTTCGGCGTTCGATAGAGCTGAAAAAGTGTTCAAAGACTACCGGGAACTGGGTCTCGATGTTGCCGAGCACGAAGTACTCCTCGTAGAGCTTGTGATTGCACTGTTGGCAATACCACATCAAGCCATCACGCTCTTCCGCCAATCGCTTGCGTTCGATCACCAGCCCAACTGAGTTGGCCATCCGCTGCGGCGAATGCGGCACCTTCGGCGGCAGTAGAAACATCTGGCCGGCGCTTAGCGGTACGTCTCGCTGGCCCTCGTCAGTCATGAGTTTCAGCACCATCTCGCCCTCGAGTTGATAGAAATACTCTGGCCCCTCGTCGTAGTGATAGTCGGTGCGCTCATTCGGCCCACCTACCACCATGCAGTAGAAGTCCTGGTCCTGCCACAGCAACTTGTTGCCGACCGGCGGCTTGAGCAGATGGCGGTTCTCTTCTAGCCAGGCGTTGAAGTCTATGACGCTAGGGATGGGTTGCATTGTCAATCTCCTAAGGGACCCACTGAGTAACTCAGTGTGTCCCTAGATAAGCGACGCACTTAAGTTCGATCGCGATTGGCGTCGGCAGCGAACTAATTTCCACCGTCGTGCGGCACGGTTGCGCTTGGCCAAAGTGTTCGGCATACAGCCGGTTCATAGTCTTGAAGTCGCGCTGCATGTCGGTAAGGAATACGGTCACGTCGACCATTTGATCCAGGCGCGCGCCAGAGGCGGCGAGGACCGCATCGACATTGGCAAACACACTCTGGCACTGCGCTTCTATGTCGTAGTCTGTGAGCTTTCCGTCCGCGTCATACACATTACCCGGAATGCTGTTGTCGACAGCGCTGCGCGGCCCGATTCCAGACAAAAACAGCAGAGGACCGGCACGTCGCGCATGCGGATAGGCGCCGACGGGTTTGGGGGCGGTGGTTGTCGAAATGGGTGAATGGTTGGTTTTGGGCATTAGGGATCCAGGAAAAGAAGGTGCGTTTTTAGTAGAAAAAGAAGGTGCGTTTTAGTGCAGGGGCAAGTGCGTTTTAGGGAGAGCGAAGAGCGCTTTGCCGCGCAGCACGAAGGCTGCCGTGTGCTTCTATACCTAAAACGCATTTGCCTCTGCACTAAAACGCACTCTGTTCTTGCACTAAAACGCACTTAAGCTCTTGCACTAAAACCCATGATCTTGATACAAACATTCTTCTGCTCGGTAAAAAAGCGCATCGCATCCAAACCGCCTTCACGGCCGACACCCGAATGTTTGACCCCGCCAAACGGCGTGCGTAAGTCACGCAACATCCAGCAGTTGATCCAGACGATGCCGGACTCCAGTTCCGCAGCCATGCGGTGCGCTCGATTGAGGTCGCTGGTCCACAGGCTGGTGGCCAATCCATAAACGGTACCGTTGGCAAAACTCAGCGCCTGCTGTTCGTCGTCAAATGGCATTAGCGCGGTGAAGGGGCCGAACACCTCTTCTTGATTTACCCGACAGTTGTAGGGCAGTTGGTCGAACACGGTGGGCGCGATAAACCAGCCTCGGTCGAACGGGGCGGGTAGCTCTACACGTTCGCCGCCACACAGCAAGCGACCGCCTTCTTCGTGGGCCAGCGCGATGTAGCTCAGCACCTTCTCCATGTGCTGCTCTGACACGATTGCGCCGAGATTGCTTTGCGGATCAGTGGGATTACCGACCTTGAGCCGTTTCACTCGCGCCACGTAGGCATCGCGAAACTGGGTCCAGATGCTGCGTTCGACCAGGATTCGCGACATGCACAGGCAGATTTGCCCTTGATTGTTGAAGGCGCCGCGGACCAGTTCTTCCACGGCGAGTTCGATGTCGCAGTCGGCGAACACAATCGCGGCATTCTTGCCGCCCATTTCCAACGAAAGCTTCTTGAACTGCGTGGCGGTGCTGCTGGCAATCGCTGATCCGGTCGCTGTGCTGCCGGTGAAGGAAACGGCTTTGATTCGTGGGTGCGTTACCAGCTTAGAACCAGCTTCCGCGCCGCGCCCCTGCAGCAGATTCAACACGCCTGCGGGCAGGCCGATCTGCGCGCAAAGTTGGCCGAGCATCCAGGCGGTACACGGGGTGATTTCCGATGGCTTAGCGACGACAGTGTTGCCCGCCGCCAATGCTGGTGCGATCTTCCAGGTCAGCAAATACAGCGGCAAATTCCACGGGCTGATGCAGGCCACAGCGCCAAGCGGCTGGCGCAGCGTGTAATTCAGTCCACGGCCGTTGCCTTCGTGGCATTCGCTGCTAAACAACTCGGCTTGCGCGGCAAAAAAACGAAAATTCGATACCGCCCGAGGAATGTCTACGCTGCGCGCCAGTGCCAGTGGCTTGCCGCTGTCGCGACTCTCCGCAGCAGCGAATTCCTCTAAGCGGGCCTCAATCCCATCGGCTATCCGGCGTAGCCAGTCCGCGCGCTGCTCGGCCGGCATCGACGCCCAGCCGCGACGCGCCCGGTCCGCTGCAGCCACCGCAGCGTCGACGTCGAGCACCGTCGAATCGGCATGCTGGGCGTATTGGACACCCCTGGCAGGCTCATAGACCGGCAAATACTGACCACTGGCGGGCACCGCGGCCTGCCCATCGATGTAGTTTTTAAAGCTCAGTAGATCGGATGATGCATTCATCGGTTGAGCTTACAGCGATCCAGTGCGCCCGCCATCGACCGGCAGATTGATGCCGTTGATGTAGCTGGCCGCCGGCGAGGCTAAAAAGGCCACCGCGTTGGCGATCTCCGCAGCCTCGGCAAAGCGTCCAGCCGGCACGCTGGCGCGCATCTGCTGAGCAACCTGATCTTCGCCGCTGCCGGAGTTGCGTGCGCGCCCGGCAATAATCCCGTGCAGGCGCTCGGTGTCGGTAAAGCCAGGCAGGACGTTGTTGACGGTGATGCCGTCACCGGCTAGTTCGCTGGCCAGCGTCTTGGCCCAGCTAGCCACCGCCCAGCGAATCGTATTGGAAACTCCCAAGCCCTTGATCGGCTCTTTGACCGACGTCGAAATGATGTTGATTAAACGTCCGTAGCCGGCGGCACGCATTCCCGGCAGACATGCCTGGAGCAGCGTTTGGCCGCCGATCAGGTGGGCTTGGAAGGCACGTCGATAGGCGTCCGGGTCGGCCTCATGCGCGGTTCCGGGCGGTGGGCCGCCGCTGTTGTGCACCAACACCTGCACCGGGTGCTCCGCAGTCAGTTCGTTGATCGCTGCTGCCAACGCATCGGTTTGATTCAAGTCCGCAACCAGCACGCGATGCTCGCCGCTGGCGGGTGCAGGTAACTCAGCGCGGGTCTGTTCGAGCACGTCTTTGCGTCTAGCCATCAGCGTCACATTGGCTCCCATCCCGGCCAACGCAATCGCACAGGCCTTGCCGATGCCCTGGCTGGCGCCGCCAACCAGCGCGTGCCGGCCTGCCATGTTCAAGTTCAGAGTCATCGGAAAGCTCCCTTTAGGTGTGACGATTAGACGGTGATCACTTGCCGGTAGGCCGCAATGCCGATGCCTAAGCCAATCAACAGATCGATTGATGCCGCGATTGCGAAGACCATCGTGCGTTTGGCGCGGCGTTCGAGTTTAGGGTCGTTGAACTCGGCGTATTGGCGCCAAGTAAAGAACCGAAAAATGAGTGCTCGACGAGATATAGGCGCCACCGACGCGTTGTCGACACCCATCTTGCTGAGGTGGTTGGGGTGGTAGTACTTCATGTGTTTGAACATGCCGCGCAGCTGGAAATTGGCAATCACCATCAGCCCTACGCCCGTCAGCGTAAAAAAGCACGCAACCAGAAACAGAATTTCGGCTAAGTCCACCGTCGATCCCG
>QIMA01000084.1 GCA_003233535.1 Rhodanobacteraceae bacterium | reverse complement strand
GACCTTCCGTCCCCCTGTCGCGATCCGTTTCTGTTTGTGATCGGTTCGGCTTTCGCCGACTTGGCAGCCGTCCAAGATTCGCTGAAGACGCTGACCCAGTTTGCCGACCCGGGTCGGTTGCTGCTGGTCGCCGAGGGTGGCAGTGCAAAGAACGTCTTGTCCGCAGCGATGCTCGGCTTGGGCCGCGGCATCGCTGCTGAGCATCCGGAACTGGGTCTGCGGATAATCGACATCCAACCGGGTCAGGCCGATCCGGGTGCCGCGCTGCTACGTGCGCTCTGCGCCAACAGCAGCGAGCCAATGCTCCGTGTGACGAACCTAGAAACGGCAGTTCCGCGCCTGCAGCGCATTGACGTCGCACCGGGGCAGTTTGTACCTGACCCGCAGTCCAGTCACCTAGTTACGGGCGCGTTTGGCGGCATCGGCAGGGCGGTATCGCGATGGCTGGCGCAACGCGGCGCACGGCACTTGGTATTGCTCGGACGCAATCCCAGAGCGCTGCCCGAGCAGAGCGAGTTCGACGCGCTCGGCGTCCAGCTCACGATCGTACAGGCGGATGTCGCCGATCGCGCAGCACTCGAACGCGTGTTCGAACAAGCTCAGACACAGGGCCGACCCGTCGTTAGCGTATTTCATATCGCGGGAGTGATGTCGAACGAACTCCTGGTGCGGCAGGGAGCTGAGGAATTCGCCTATCCATTCCGGGCCAAACTGTTAGGCGCATCGATGCTCGATGCAGTGACCCGCTCGCGACGCCTCGATGCCTTTGTGTTGTTTTCTTCAATTACCGCGTTCGTGCCGCTCGCTGGTGCTGCGGCCTATGCCTCCGCCAATGCCAGTCTCGCCGCGATCGCCCGGTCGCGCCGCGCCAAATCTCTGCCTGCGCTTTGCGTGCACTGGGGCACCTGGGCCGATTCGGGCATGGTCGAAGCGGCCGGCGCGACGCTGGCGGCACGTTGGCAAGAACACGGCATCCGGACGATGAGCGCAAGGCAAGCTCTGGCTGCACTGGAGGCCATGATTGCCGCCGATATCAGCGAGGCAATCGCTGCCGACATGGACTGGACAAAGATTGCTCATCACGCCGAACGTGAGGCCAGCGGCATTGCCTTGTTTAGCAAACTGCGGCCAGTCGCTGCCGATCAGATCACCACCGCCGCGAACAAACCGATTGATGACGCAGATCTGCCGTCAATCATCCGCGCCGCATTGAGCCGCACTCTGAAAGTCGATGCGACGCTGGTGAATCTGGACGCGCCCTTCGGCGATCTCGGAGTGGACTCGATGGCAGCGGTGGAACTACGCAACGAATTGTCGTCCCGCCTGGGCCTGCGATTGCCCGCAAGCCTAGCATTCAACTACCCCTCGACGCATGCCCTCAGTGCGGCACTAGCGCAGCGCTTGCGTCACACATCGTCCGAACGGAACCCCAGCTCATGACTGCAGTGACCCGCCCCGCTCCTGCCGCTTGTGCCGAAATCGCCGTCATCGGCATCGGCTGCCGTTTCGCCGGAAATGTGGACGGCGCAGAAGCCTTCTGGAAGCAGCTGTGCGCTGCGGCTGACGGTGTCGTGCCGGTACCGGCTCAGCGCTGGTCGATTGAGGATTGGTATCACGCTGACCGCCAGCACCCGGGCACGATGAATTTTAGCCAAGCGGGCTTCTTGCGCGACGGCATCGATCAGTTTGACGGCGGCTATTTCGGCATCGCACCACGCGAAGCCGAAAGCATGGATCCCCAGCAGAGGCTGTTTCTGGAGGTGGCTTTCGAAGCCCTGGACGACGCCGGCGTTCCCAGCGATAGTCTGGGCGGTAGCCGCACCGGCGTTTTTGCAGGCGCCTACAACGGCAACTACGCTTTGATGGCACGTGGTGCGCCAGATGCCGAATTGTTGAACGGCTGGTCGGCGGCCGGCTCACACGCCAGCATCATCGCCGGCCGACTCGCCTATCAGTTAGGTACGACCGGTCCGGCGTTGGTTGTAGACACAGCATGCTCATCTTCGTTGGTAGCCGTGCATCTCGCAGTCCGCAGCCTGCGCAGCGGCGAATGCGATCTGGCTTTGGTTGGCGGCGTCCACTTGATCACCGCGCCAGAACCGCTGGTGGCCAGCACCAAAATGGGTGCCACTGCCGCAGACGGGCGCTGCAAAGTATTCGATGCCGACGCCGACGGCTTTGGCCACGGAGAGGGTGCCGGGGTCGTTGTCCTCAAACCGCTGCGAGTCGCAGAAAACGATGGCGATCGCATCATCGGGATCATTCGCGGCAGCGCGATGAATCAGGACGGCCGTTCGAACTCCCTGACCGCGCCGAACGCGCCGGCGCAGGCGCGAGTAATCGAGGCAGCGTTAGCGGACGCGAATGCGGCGGCCTGCGAGGTCGTGTATGTGGAAGCACACGGTACCGGCACGCCCTTGGGCGACCCGATCGAGGTTGAGGCGCTAGCACAGGCGCTCGGCGTAGGGCGTGAACAGCCGCTGTTGATTGGTTCAGTCAAGGCCAATCTCGGACACACCGAAGCCGCGGCCGGTATCGCCGGATTGATCAAGGCTTTATTGGTTCTCGAACATGGCCAGGTGCCGACCCAAGCGAATTTCAAACGACTCAATCCAGAGATCGCCGCCCTAAACGCACCCATCCAGGTACCCACTGCAACGACAGCACTAGTGAATCCAGAGGCCCTGGTCGGGGTTAGCGCCTTTGGGTTTTCCGGCACCAACGCACATGTGATTCTTCAAGGCCCGCCACCGCAAGCTGCACCGGCACCGCGAGAGTCTGCCGCCGTGTTTGCCGTATCGGCGCGCACGGCGCCCGCGTTAGAGTTGGCCATAGCGCGCTGGTGCGAGCACTTGCAGTCTAGCGACGCTGCGGCGCATGCATTGGCATTCACCAGCACCGCCGGGCGCCGTCACTGGCCACACCGCGTCGCGGTAACCGCGGTCGAAGCGACCGCGGCAGCACGCACATTGGCGACCGCGCCACGGCATGACTGCCGAGCACCCCGGGTCGCCCTGATTTGCACCGGGCAAGGCAGTCAGTACCCCGGCATGTGTCGTGCACTGTACCGAAGCCGACCGGTGTTTCGCGCAGCGTTGGATCGCGCCGCTAGCGTGCTCGATTCTGAGCTGGGATGCGATAGTCTGGCCTTGCTGTTTGGCAGCGAATCGATCGACCGCACCGACCTTGCTCAGCCTTTGCTAGTCGCAATCGAGTTAGCTTTGGCGGCCCTGTGGCGCGACGCTGGGATCATACCGGTGGCAGTGATGGGCCACAGTGTCGGCGAGATCAGCGCCGCCGCATTGTCCGGTGCGATCAGCGACGCAGATGCGCTCCGGCTCGCCGTTGCGCGTGGTCGAGCCATGCACGAGCTACCCGAAGGCGGCACCATGCTCGCGGTGTTCGCCGAATGCCGCGATGTTGAAACATACCTAGCTGGCGTGGATGGCGAGCTCGTGATCGCGGCACTGAACGCCGCCAACAACACGGTTGTTGCCGGGGATTGTGCAGCGCTGCAGCAGCTGGCCCGCGTGCTAGAAGCCGAGGGTATAGAGAGTCGCCAGCTGGCGGTCTCGCACGCGTTTCACTCGCCGCTTATCGAACCAGCGATGGGAGCTCTGCAGGCCGCCGCCAGTCAAATTTCACACGCGACTCCACACACAGCGCTTATCTCGAATGTCAGCGCGCAGCCGGTCTCCGCACTGGATGCCGATTATTGGGTGCGCCATGCGCGTAGCCCGGTGCGCTTCGCGGACGGCCTTCGGGCTTTAGAATCGATGCAGGTCGATGTGCTGCTGGAGATCGGACCGGACGCTGTGCTCACTGGGCTTGCCGGAATGACCGTGCCTGAGCGTACTTCAATTGCTTCACTGCGCCGCGGTCGAGATGATGAGCACAGTTTGGCAGAGGCGATGGCTGCGCTGTATTGCGCGGGCGCCGATCTCAACTGGCGCAAGCTCCAATCAACGCCAGATCTGCGGCCGGTATCAGCACCCGGTCCGGTATTCGAGCGCAGCAAACACTGGCTCGCAGTCCCGACCAGAACCGGGTCAGGGCGGTTGCCAGCACGGTCACTAGCAGACCCGAAAAGCGAGTCCGCTGCATCCGCTGAATCGGGCTCGGCGGTAATTTACGACTTCTACGACGAACTCACCGTGCTGTCGCAAAACTACGCCGACACGCGGGGCAACCTCACCCACGAAGAAGGCCATCTCACCTTCGGTCTATTGGCCCATCCCGAACCCGGGTTTTCTTGGGTTCGCGCGCTATTTGACAAGGATCGTGATCCGCAGGGTCATGAGCGCTTGCGCAACACCCAGGCTGAGCTGAAGGCGGCACTGTTTGCCGAAATCGACTTCGAGCGAATCGGCAATGTCTTCGATTACGGCTGCGGCCACGCGGCAGATCTAGCCTCGTTGGCGCTCGA
>QIMA01000006.1 GCA_003233535.1 Rhodanobacteraceae bacterium | reverse complement strand
TAGGCAGTACCAGCCGTCCTTACCTAACTTGCGCAGCGGTGAGTACGCCCAAGTTGCACGGCAGAGCGCGCGCACGCCGATCCTGCGGCTGGCCGCCGGACTCCTGCTCGGCGCTTTTCTGGTTCATTTGCTCGGGATTGGCTACGAGTGGTGGCGGGACAAACAGCGCATCGACGTGATTGACGCCGAACTCAGCGAAGTTTTTTACGGTGCCTTTGGCAATGGCGCTCGATTAGTCGATCCGCTGGCGCAGCTGGAAGCCGCAGCGCGTACCGGCAGAGGCGGTCAGAGTGATGCTGATTTGATCGCACTGCTGCGCGCAGCTGCGCCCGTGTTGGCAACCGAATCGCAGATGCGTCTGAACGGCATTGAGTTTCGCGATGGGGTGCTTGAATTGGCCCTGGCTGCCCCGGACGTGGGCACACTGGACGGGCTCCGCGAGCGCCTCAATAGCGTCGCCGGTTTGTCTGCAGAGCTGGGTGGGACGCAGTTTGGCGACGGTGAGTTCGTTGGTCGCTTGCGTCTGCGAGGAGGCAGCTAATGGGTCAGTGGTGGCAACAGCGCAATGGACGAGAACAGCGCTTGCTGAGCATCGCCGCCGCAGTACTCGGCCTTACTTTGCTTGTCGGCGGACTGTACTTGCCGCTGTTGCGGGCGGGCGATCAGGCCCGCGATCAAGTCCAGCAGGCCGAGCTGGACCTGCTCGCCGGTCGCCGCTACGCGGCGCAAATTGGCGGCACGGCTGATCTTGCTGCGGGTTCGTCGACGTTGCCCACTGGTCCAGACCGTTCGCTGATGGCGCGGGTAGACTCAGGGCTGCGCGACGCCGGCCTGTCGTCGGTACTCAGCCGGATTGAGCCCGACGGCGATGGTCGCGTCCGCCTGTGGCTTGATGATGCACCCTTCGATGGCGTGATTGCGTGGCTTGAGGGCCTAACCGGCCGGGTAGGCGTCAAGGTCATTGATGCCTCTGTGGATCGCGCCGCAGGACCCGGGCAAGTCCGCGTGCGGCTGACTCTGGAGCGCGGATGATCCTAGCCCGGATATTTCATGAACTCGCGCTACGGCGCGCGAAAAGCGGTCGACTGAGGTTTCTAGGATGAGCGCTCCAGTTCGTCGCCGGCGGCGCTGGTGGCCGTGGCTGCTACTTATGCTGAGCGTGCTGGTGGTGATCGTTTGGACACTGCCAGCGGCCCTGGTCTACAGGCTAATGGCCAGTCAGTTGGAGGGCGTTGAGGCAGCCGGTTTGTCGGGCTCACTGTGGCAGGGTGAGGCCAGCAGCTTGCTGCTGCACGGCAAGGACTGGGGCAAGTTCAATTGGACTCTGCGTCCGCTGCCGTTGCTGCAGGGTAGGGCCGAGGCTGATTTGGCGCTCGACGGCCCGGGTGTGCAGTTCAGCGGCAACTTTATGCGCGCAGCGGATCGGGCGCTGGATTTGGGTCAAACTACGGGCACGATAGACGCGGCCTGGATGGGTCCAGCGCTGGGTCTGCCGCTGCTGGTGCCTACCGGCAGCATCGAAATAGATTTGCAGGGGTTGTCGATCGACGCGCAGGGCAAGCCGACCGCGATAGACGGCAAGGCGCGCTGGGTCGATGCTGGCCTGACCGGCATTGTTCGGGCCCGTGCCGGAACGGTGCTTATAGAAGCCAGCGGGAGCGATTCCCAGATTCAGGGCGTGCTGCGCAATGAAGGAGGCGGCAATCTGGCAATTGACGGCACCTTCAGCATGCTCGGAACACTGTATCAAGCAGAAGTGATATTGCGACCGGATCCGAATGACGCGGAACTGGTGCAGGCACTGCAATGGGTGGGTCAGCCGCTGGATGAGTCCGGCGGTCGGCTGTTATTGATCGAAGGCGAGGTGCACGGATGGGCGAACTCGAGCGCGAATACGCAAGACTGAGCCGGATTGCTCGAGATGCGGCGGAGGCGGCTTCCGGGCCGATCCGACACTACTACCGCGGCGGCACGGACGTGCGTTACAAGGCGGACGACAGTCCGGTCACCGCTGCCGATGAAGCGGCCGAAGCGGCGATTCGCGAGGTCCTTCACGCGGCCTGCCCGGATCACGGCATTTACGGCGAAGAAGGTGGTGCCGAGGGTCTGGACAAGGAATGGCTGTGGCTGGTCGACCCTATCGATGGCACTAAGGGCTTCGTTCGTGGCGATCCGCTGTTCTCAACTCAGATAGGCTTGATGCATCGTGGCGAATTGGTCCTAGGCGTATCTTTTGCCAGCGAATTTGGCGAATTGGCCTGGGCCTGGCGCGGCGGTGGGGCATGGCTGAACGGCAAGCGATTGCGCTGCGCCGACACCGACCGGATTGACCGCGCAATCTTGTCGTTTGGCAACATTCAAAGCATGGCGGCTGATCCGCAGCGCTGGGAGGCCGTGGGTAAACTGGTCCAGCGCGTCCATCGGCACCGCGGCTATGGCGATTTTCTGCACTACCACCGACTGGCTCAAGGCCGCATTGACGCAATCGTGGAAAGCGACTTGAACATCCTCGATATCGCCGCTTTAGCGGTGATCGTCGAAGAAGCAGGGGCCAAGATGACCGATATGGATGGCGGACCGCTGACTTTGCAGACGCGCAGTATTGTTGCAGCAACACCGTCGATGCATCCGCAAATTCTGCAGGCTCTGAGCCGATGAAGGAACTGCCGCGAATAGTCGAAGAGCGCTGGGTAGATCCGAAGTTCAAGCTGCAGCAAATGGACCTGGAGTTCAGCAACGGCGCGACCCGTACTTTCGAGACCATTCCCAGCCGCGGCAACGGTGCGGTGGTGATCGTCCCTCTAGCCGATGACGACACGGTGCTGCTGAGCATTGAGTATGCGGCAGGGCTGCATCGCTATGAGCTGGGTCTGCCGCGCGGTCGGATTGACGCCGAGGAAAGTCCGGAGGTGGCGGCCGATCGCGAGCTGAAGGAAGAAATTGGCTACGGTGCGCGGAAACTCACGGTGCTGCGTTCGTTAACGCTGGCGCCGGCATTTATGGCTCACCAAACCCACGTGGTGGTGGCCGAAGATCTGTACGAAGAACGCTTGCCGGGCGATGAGCCCGAACCTATCGACGTAAAGCGGTGGCCGCTGGACGATCTGCATACGCTAATCCAGCGCGAAGAGTTCAGTGAAGGCAGGGCCATGGCAGCGTTATTTATGGCGCGCGAGTGGTTGCGCAACGATCGGAGGTGGGGATGAGTCGGTATCAGTCGCTGATTAATGCGGCGTCGGTGGTGACCGCCCAGGCGGCTGCAGCGATCATGGAGATCTACGCGCGCGCCGATCATCAGGTGCAGTCTAAAGACGACGATAGTCCGCTGACCGCAGCAGATTTGGCTTCACATCGGATCCTGGTGGACGGACTGAGCGCGCTAGACCCTGGCGTCCCCGTGCTCAGTGAGGAGTCGGATCTACAAACGCAGCAAAAGCGCCACCAGTGGTCGGATCTATGGGTCGTCGATCCCCTAGATGGGACCCGTGAATTCGTTTCTCGCAACGGCCAATTCGCTATCTGCGTCGCGCTAATAATTGACGGTGAGGCGGTGGCTGGAATTGTTCATCGTCCGGTAGGCGACGAGTTGTATAGGGCATCGCGCGGTGCAGGCGCTGAGCGAATAATCAGCGGTGAGAGTACGACTCTGCGGGTGACGCAGCCGGCGATTGAGCCACCACGGGTTGTCGTTAGTCGCTCACACCGCAGTGCGGAGACCGAAAGCTACCTAGCGCGGCTCGGCGTTCATCAGGCGATTTCCGCAGGCAGCGCGATCAAGTTCGCCAAGATCGCCGCCGGTGAAGCCGATTTGTATCCGCGTCTGGGTTTCGGCGGTTACGAGTGGGACGTGGCTGCAGGTCAGGTGCTGATCGAGGAAGCGGGCGGACGATTACTGTCATTAGACGGCAGTGCGCCGCGCTACAACAAGCCCGACACGCTCAAAGCCGGCAGCTTTATGGCCTTTGGCGAAGAGCAATCGCGCTGGATGGATCTTTTGAAATGAGTCGGTCCGGCGATATCGAAGAGCTGCTGCAGATCATGCGGCGGCTGCGTAACCCCGAGGGCGGCTGTCCGTGGGATCTGCAGCAAGATTTTCGCTCCATCGCCTCGTATACGGTCGAAGAAGCCTACGAGGTGGCCGACGCGATCGAGCGCGATGATATGGGCGAACTGGTAGATGAACTCGGCGACCTGCTGTTCCAAGTCGTGTTTCATGCGCAGTTGGCTTCCGAGCGCGGTGCGTTCGACTTTGCCGACGTGGTGGCGGCGATCAACGATAAAATGGTGCGCCGTCATCCACATGTCTTTGCCGACGCCAAGATTGACTCGGCGCAGGCCCAGAGCGTGGCTTGGGAGGAGCAAAAACAGGCGGAGCGCAGTGCCCGCGGAGCACATAGCGCACTCGACGATGTGCCGCGTGGACTGCCAGAGGCGCAG
>QIMA01000103.1 GCA_003233535.1 Rhodanobacteraceae bacterium | reverse complement strand
AAAACACGGCGTGGTTCATGAGTTGATCAGCGTGAAGAACGGCGAACATGGCCTGGCCGCCACCGCCGCAGGGACCCCTCGCAGAGGCCGGGCAAGCGCAATTGCCGGGAGCACCAAGCATACCGCTGGCGGATTTCCATTTGTTCGGCGACGGTCCGCAACCGAGCGCAGTCAGCGCGCCGGTGACCACTTTGAACTTGGTCTTGAAGGGCACCTTCGCGGCGGCTGATCAGCGTTTTAGCCGAGCGCTGATTGCCGGCAACGGCACTGAAGCCACCTATGCTCCGGGCATGGATCTGCCGGGCGGCGCACGGCTGGAGTCGGTGTACTCCGATCACGTCGTGCTGCGTGTAGACGGTCGCCAGGAAAGCCTGCCGCTGCGTCCTGGCGCCGCTGTAACTGGCGGCACTGCAACACCCACCCCCCGGCCCGGTCCGGCAGCGCCCCTGCCGCGAGCCAACGCCAGCATGTTGCCCGGACAACCCTCCAGTTTCGTCAATCCGGTAGCCGGCACCAGCGCGGCAGCATTCGAACACTTTCGTTCGCAGGCGGTTCCAAACCCGGCGGCGTTAGCACGTTCGGTCACCGCCCTGCCGGTTATCGAAGGCGGGCGAGTTGTCGGCGTTCGCTTGAATGCGGGCGCAAATCAGGCTTTACTCACTAAAGCGGGTTTGCAGCCAACTGATATCATCACGGAAATCAATGGGATACCGATTGACTCTCTTGCAAGGGGTGCACAAATCGCGCAACAGCTTCAAAATGCCCGTAGCGCCCGCGTCAGTGTTCGTCGCGGCGGCCAAACTATCGCCCTGCCACCCATCAATCTGGACGGCTCGCAATGATCTCTAAGTTCAACCTCTTGTTCGCGCTACTGCTGAGCGCAAGCGCCTCCGCCCAGCAGCCGACTGCCTACGCGCCTCAAGCTATGAATGCGATGACCCCGACTGCGGGCGGGCATACGCTCAATCTGCGCGACGCGGAGATTGGCTCCTTGATCGCCACGGTCTCAGAAATCACCGGCCGCAACTTCATTATTGATCCGCGAGTCACCGGCAAGGTCAACGTGATTTCGAACCGGCCGATGACGCCGGAAGAGGTCTACGATGTTTTCCTCTCAGTGCTGCGCGTGAACGGCTTCGCCGCGGTTCAGGCCGGCAACATGACCAAGATCGTGCCCGAGGCGCTGGCCCAGCAGGACGCTCCATCCGGACCCAATGAGGGCTCGCCGGACGCGCTGATCACGCGCATCGTTACCGTCAATCATCTCAGCCCAACAGAACTGGTCACGCTACTGCGACCGCTGGTGCCGCAGTCGGCGCAACTGCTGCCGCACCCGACTTCTTCTACCCTGCTGATTGCCGACCGCGCCGCCAACGTTAATCGCATAGAAAAACTGATCCGGCGTCTGGACCAAGCCTCTGCATCAGACATTGAGGTTATTCCCCTGCAGCACGCCAACGCCACGGAAGTGGTACGCACGCTGACGCTATTGCAGCCCAATGGCGCTGGCGATATCGGCACGAATAGGATCGCCGCCGACGAACGTACCAACTCCGTGCTGTTAGCCGGTGATCGGGCTCGCCGCCTACGGATGAAGGCGCTGATCACCCATCTGGACACACCGCTGGGCGGCCATGAGTCGCTGCAGGTGATCTATCTGCGCTACGCCGACGCCGAACAGCTGGTGCCGATCCTGGAAACCGCCATGGCCAGTATGACCGGGCAAGGCAATGGCGGAGCCGAGGGCGAGACCCCGACCTCGGGGATTCAGGCTCACGCAGATACCAACTCACTGATCATTAGCGCACCGCCAGCGGTTTTCCGCGGGCTCAAAGAGGTCGTGCGTCAGCTCGATATCCGCCGCGCGCAGGTGCTGATCGAAGCGCTGATTGCCGAAGTTAGCGACAGCACGGCAAAGGAAATCGGCATCCAGTGGCAGAGCACCAGCAACAGTTTGGAGGGCGGTGGTATCTTTGGCGGCACCAATTTCCCGGGCACTGGCGGTACCAACGGTATCGTCGGCTTGGCTGCCGACCCGACCGGTTTGGCTGGCTTGGGCGGACTGAACTTGGGCTATGTAGGCGGCACGGTGACGCTGCCCGGAACCGACATACCGATCCTGCAGATTGGCGCGCTGGCTAGGGCGTTGGGCAGTGATTCCAGCTCCAACGTACTCAGCACGCCATCGACGATGACGCTTGACCACCAAGAGGCCAGCCTCAGTGTCGGTCAAGAAGTGCCCTTCGTGACCGGTCAGTATTCGACCAATGCCAGCACCACCGGCGGCTCCGGCAATGGCAACGCCGGCTTGATCAATCCGTTTCAGACCATTGATCGGCGCGAAGTCGGACTCAAACTGAAAGTGACGCCACATGTGAACGAGGGCGACGCGGTCATTTTGGATATAGATCTGGAGGTTTCCAGCCTCGCCCCCAGCACCCAAGCGGCCACTGGCGCAGTTGACCTAATCACAAATTCGAGCAAGCTAACCACTCGCGTGTTAGTACAGGACCGCGGGTTGCTGGTACTTGGCGGATTGACCAGCGAAGAGCAAACCGACGCTGTGCAGAAAGTGCCGGGGTTAGGCTCGATCCCAGTCATCGGCAACTTGTTCAAATACCGCAGTTCCAACGCCACTCGGCGCAACTTGTTGATGTTCCTCACGCCCACCATTACTCGCGACACAATTAGCGAACAGATGCTATCCAGTGAGAAGTACAACTACATTCGCACTCGCCAGTTGGACGCGCGTCAAAACAACGCCGGATTGCTGCCTGCCGAGGGCATGCCGCTGCTGCCAGAGATGGCTGACTTTCTAAGCCAAGGCGGACCGCAGTCCGGCGCCAGCGCCGAATCCGCGCCAACTGCTGACGGTGGGAATGAACAGCCCTGAGGCCCTAGTCAGCGATGCGCCGCCGCTAGCGATAGCGCTGCCGCCCCGACCGAATTTCGGCTTCGCCCGCCGCCACGGCGCGACCGTGGTTAGCTTGATTGGTGAGCTGGCTCACGTCATTCATCGCCCCGATGTTAGCGCCGAGACCCTTTTGGAGCTGCGTCGCTATGCGGGTCGACCGCTGCAGTTAGAGGCGCTCAGCCAGACCAGCTTCGAAGAGCGCATACGCGAGCTCTACGAATCCGGCAGCGAAGGCGCCGCGCAAATGGCCGCCGATATGGACCAGCGTTTAACGCTGGAACAGATCGCCGACGCCTTGCCCGAACCCGCCGATTTGATGGAGAGCGAGGACGACGCGCCGATCATTCGCTTGATCAACGCGATGCTCGCCGAATCGATCAAACAGCAGGCCTCCGATATTCACATCGAACCGTACGAGGGTCGGTTAGTGGTGCGTTTCCGCATTGACGGTGTGCTCCGCGAAGTGCTCAGTCCGCACAAGAGCTTAGCTGCGCCAGTGGTTTCGCGAATTAAGGTGATGGCCAAACTGGATATCGCCGAGAAACGCTTGCCGCAGGATGGCCGCATCGGCCTGCGCATCGCCGGCCGCCCCGTCGACGTGCGCGTATCCACTATTCCCGCCTCGTTTGGCGAACGCGTGGTGCTGCGACTGCTGGATAAGCAGGCCGGACGTCTGGATCTGTCCGAGTTGGGCATGGATTCAACCACCTTGGACGGCATCGACGAGCTGATTCATCGACCGCACGGCGTGCTCCTGGTGACCGGCCCGACCGGTAGCGGTAAGACCACCACGCTGTATGCCGCGCTGGGCCGACTCAACGACGCCAGCTGCAACATCATGACGATCGAAGATCCGATCGAGTACTACATCGACGGCATCGGCCAGACTCAGGTCAACACCAAGGTCGACATGAGTTTCGCCCGCGGTCTGCGCGCGATCCTGCGCCAGGATCCCGACGTGGTGATGGTCGGCGAAATCCGCGATCTGGAAACCGCCAGCATCGCCGTACAGGCCTCGCTGACCGGCCACCAAGTGCTGTCTACCCTGCACACCAATTCTGCGGTTGGCGCGGTCACCCGATTGCGCGATATGGGTATTGAGCCGTTCCTGCTGTCCTCGTCGATCAACGGCGTGATCGCTCAGCGACTGGTGCGCCGGCTGGATCCCGAAATGAGAGAGGCCTATCAAGCCTCGCAAGCCGAACTAGCCGCCTTCGGCCGCCAGCGCAGCGAAGAAGTCACCCTGTACCGACCCAATGTCGAACTCGCCGGTCGCCACGGTGGCTACAAAGGCCGTAGCGGCCTGTACGAACTAGTCGTGGTCGACGAAGCAATGCGCACGCTGATCCACGACGGCGCTGGCGAGCAAGCCCTAGAAGCCGCCGCCCGCGCCCACACCCCCGGTATTCTGGACGACGGCTGGCGCAAGTGTCGCGACGGGCATACCTCGGTGGATGAGGTGTTGAAGGTGACGCGGGATGAGGGCTAGGTCTGTGCGCCCCCACCCGCATGCCTGGGCAAGCTGTC
>QIMA01000192.1 GCA_003233535.1 Rhodanobacteraceae bacterium | reverse complement strand
ATTGGCTTGCGGGCTAGCCCGGATATTTCATGAACTCGCGCGATGATCGCGCTAGGCTTGGCAAAGCGCCCTGGGAACACATTGACGATGACCACCCACTTCACCGATTTCGAAGCCTGTGTAGACTGGATCTTGCAGCACGTGGGCTCGCACATTGTTGCTGCCACGCCGCTAGGCTTGGGTAAGCCGAACGGCCTGCTGAACGCGCTGTATCGCCGCGTCAAGGCTGATTCCAGACTGCATCTGAAGGTATACACGGCGCTATCTTTGGTGCGACCGAAGCCGAGCTCGGATCTGGAAAAACGCTTCCTGCAGCCCTTTATAGACCGCCACTTTGGTAGCGATTATCCAGACCTGGATTGGGTCGCTGACTTGCAGGCCGATACGGTCCCGGACAACGTTAAGATTCACGAGTTCTATGTGCAATCTGGGGCCTGGATGCGCAAGCCAGCGATGCAGCGCGGCTACACCTCGATCAACTATACCCACGTCTCCCAGGTGATCGCTGAGGCCGGGGTAAATCTGCTGCTGCAGATGGTTGCAGAGCGTCCTGGCGAGAACGGCAGACGCTTTAGTCTGAGCTGCAATCCGGACGTCACTTTTGACGGCATCGAACTGAGCAAGAAGAGACCACTGGTAGTGGGTGTCAGTCATGCTGATTTACCGTTCATGCCGCACGATGCGGAGGTCGGTGAAGGCTTCTTTGACGGCATGGTGGAAGCCAGTGCCAGTCCGCATCAGCTATTCGCCTTAGCGCACGAGCCGGTTACGCCGGCGGAGTTCGCGCTGGGTATGCATGCGTCCAGCCTGATTCGTGACGGCGGTACGCTGCAAATAGGCATTGGCGCGCTATCGGATGCGCTGGTCCATGCTTGCCTGATTCGCCATCGCGACAACGACGCCTATCAGCAGATCTTGAGCGCGCTGGACCCGTCGCCCTCACAAACCAAGGTGGTCGACCGCTGGGGCGGCAAGGGCCGGTTCGAAACTGGACTTTATGGCGCCAGCGAAATGGTCATGGATGGCTTCATGCACTTGGTCCGTGGCGATGTGCTGCGGCGCCAAGTCTTCCCGCATCTGGGTGTAGAGCGCTTGCGCGCAGCGGGTGAGTTGGGTGACCAGGCGGATCACCAAACGCTAGAGCGATTGTTGGCGGTAGGTGGGTTGGAATTGCCGCTGCACGTGGCCGAACTGAGTCGGTTGAAGAAGCTCGGGTTGGTATCTGATGAGTGTCGCCTGGACCACGGCTATCTGGTACTCGATGACGACGTACGGGTGGACGCCGAGCTCAACAGTCCGGCCGAACGGCGCGTGCTCGCCGCGCACATGGCCGGTCGCAGCCTGCGCGGTGGTCTATACCTGCAGGGCGCCTTCTTTCTCGGCACTAAGGCGCTGTATGAATGGCTGCGTGAACTACCGGAGGATGAGCGCTTAGGGATCGGCATGACCCGGGTCACGCACATTAACGACCTGCCGATCGGCAGTACCGCGCTGGCGGTCGAGCAGCGCCGACACGCACGCTTTTTCAACACCTGCATGATGCAAACGCTGCTTGGCGCCGCGGTCAGCGATGCCTTAGAGAACGGCCAGGTGGTTAGCGGCGTCGGCGGTCAATACAACTTCGTGGCGATGGCGCACCGCTTGGCCGACGGCCGCTCGGTGATCATGCTGCGCGCGGTCAGAGAGACCGCCAAGGGCGCGCAAAGTAACATCGTTTGGAATTACGGACATACGACGATTCCGCGGCATCTGCGCGACCTAGTCGTCACCGAATATGGGATCGCAGACATAAGGGGGCGCAGCGATGAGGAGTGCATCCAGGCACTGCTGGAGATCAGCGACAGTCGCTTCCAGCAGGGATTACTCGATCAGGCGCGCAAGGCCGGCAAGATCGATCCGCGCTGGGAGATCCCGGATCGTGCGCGGAACAACACGCCGCAGCGGTTAGCGGCCGCCTTGCAGGCGCATGGCGAGCGCGATCTGTTTCCGCGTTTCCCGTTCGGTTCGGATCTGGACGCGACTGAACTGCGTCTCGCCGCAGCGCTGCGCCGGCTCAAGGCCAAATCCGCAACGCTAGGCGGAAAGCTTTCATTGCTAGGTTCGTTGCTCCAAGGCGGTTCCGGCCCCGAAGCGGATGCCGCGCTGAAACGGATGGGCTTAGATCAACCTGAGGGACTGAAACAAAAGCTGATTGCGCGCCTCATTGCTGGCGTAGTCGCAGCTGCGTAGCGGCGAATACGCGGGAACCACTGGAGCGATCTGATCCCGCGCGTGGGCCATTCGGGCAAACCGGGCTCTGTGGTGCTCAAGTGCTACGCTCCAAGCCCGTGTTACTGCTAGCATCCGCACTCATTGCGGCCCAAGGATCGGCGGGCTGGTCGACTGCGGATAAGGAGAGTCTGGCGGTGAGCGAAGATACCCAGGGTACGGACCTGATTGCGGAGCGTCGCGGCAAGCTCGCACGACTGCGTGATCAGGGGCAGGCCTACCCCAACGATTTTCGCATCGATGCGTTTGTCGGTGATTTACAGGCAGAATTCGAAGGCAAGGAACCGCCAGAAGTAGAAGCGACGGCTCGCCATGTGAGCGTGGCCGGGCGGATGTTGGCCAAACGGATCATGGGCAAGGCCAGTTTCGCGCAGATCCAGGACGCTAGCGGTCGAATTCAGCTGTTTCTGCAGAGTAAGACCCTGGGCGACGCCTACGATGCCTTCAAGCAGTTCGATATCGGCGATGTAGTCGCAGCTACCGGCACCCTGATGCGCACGCGCACCGGCGAGCTCAGCGTTAAGGTCGAGCAAGTGCGGCTGCTAACCAAGAGCCTGCGCCCACTACCGGACAAATTTCACGGCTTGGCCGACGTGGAGACGCGCTACCGGCAGCGATATGTCGACCTGATCGTCAACGAGCAAGCGCGAGAGACCTTCAAGTTACGCGCGAAGTTAGTGCGCTATATCCGTGATTTTCTTGAAAGTCCTGACTACCGCTATATGGAAGTCGAGACGCCCATGATGCATCCCATTCCGGGAGGTGCGACGGCTCGTCCATTCCAGACCCATCACAACGCGCTCGATCTGCCGATGTATCTGCGCGTTGCTCCAGAGCTGTACCTCAAGCGACTGGTGGTCGGCGGATTTGATCGCGTCTATGAGATCAACCGCAATTTCCGCAACGAGGGTGTGAGCACTCGGCACAATCCTGAGTTCACCATGCTCGAGCTGTATCAGGCATACGCCAACTACTCCGATTTGATGGACCTGACCGAAAACCTCATTCGTGGGGCGGCGCAGACCCTGTACGCAGAGCGCGAAAAACCCACCCAACTGCCGTGGGAAGGGCGGGTCATTGACGTGGGGCAAGCCTTTGCCAGAATTCCCATGGCTGATGCCGTCGCGCGCAGCAATCCGCAGGTTCAAACGACAGACCTGCAAAACCGCGAGGTGCTGGCCGCACACGCCATGACATTAGACATCAAGCTCGATAAGTCGTGGGGTTGGGGGCGGATCTTGCTGGAGATTTTCGAATCGACCGTGGAGGCCGATCTCATCCAACCCACGTTTATTACCCAGTACCCGACCGAAGTTTCGCCCTTGAGTCGGGCGACGGATAATGACCCGGAAGTCACCGATCGCTTTGAACTGTTCGTGGGCGGCAAGGAACTGGCCAACGGCTTCTCTGAGCTCAACGATCCGGCTGATCAAGCTGCACGATTCCGGGCTCAGGTCGATGCCAAAGATGCGGGCGACCTGGAGGCGATGCATTTCGACGCCGACTACATTCGTGCATTGGAGTACGGCATGCCACCAACTGCCGGACTGGGTGTGGGTATCGATCGATTGGTGATGCTGTTCACCGACTCATCATCGATACGCGACGTGCTTTTGTTTCCCCACTTGCGGCCAGAAACAAACATCGAATTGGCGGTGGATTCTTGATTAGCGTCGCTGCATTGGCTAAAACAGTGCCGTGTAAACAGGGGCCAGCGATATGAGTAAGACGTCCAAAGGGCGTCGCGCAGCGCGCATGCCGGTAGATTCGGCCGTGCTGATGATTCGCGGCGACCAAAGCTGGACCTCCGAAGTGGAAGACATCTCGGCGACGGGCGTACGCATTTCGCGGCCGGCGGACTGGATAGGCCAATCTGGCGATCTGTTTGTGCTCGATATGTTGTTTGGCGAAGATCTCAATATTCATCTCGACGCACGCGTCGCCCGCATCAGCGATGACGTAATCGGCTTCGTCTTCTCACGCATCCCAGCTGACAAGGAAATCCCGCTGTGGAGCCTGCTCGGCCGGCATGCCGACGAGCAAGAGCGCTGGCGCAACGAGTGAACCAAAGGGCAGAAGGGCCTACCTAGCCCGGATATTTCATAAACTTCACGCGCCCTCGCTAGGCCCTTGATCGCCCAGCGACAATTCTCAGTCGGGTGTATGAACCACTACAC
>QIMA01000430.1 GCA_003233535.1 Rhodanobacteraceae bacterium | reverse complement strand
GCTGCTCCGGCCACGACGGTACCTACGGCGTGCGCAAAGAGACCTACGATCACGCCCTGAAAATCGTCAAGCCAGTGCTTAATCGGGTGAAAAAGGCCGCGCCCGACCACGTCGCCAGCGACTGCCCGATGGCCGCCGACCACATCGCCCACAACTTGGATAGCAATCACGCCGCTGAGCATCCGGTGTCGCTGCTGCGCCAAGCGTACGGAATCTAACAGCTAGTTCCAGTGGCCAGGAGAGCAAGGTCGAAGCGCTCGGGGCTTTTCTGGCTACTGGTACTGGCCACTGGCACTAGCCATCAGTGACAGCGAAACCTCGACACGCATACTTCGACTAAATAACCGAGACCAAGGCAATGACCAAACTCACCCCAGCCGATCTAATGAAGCTAGAAGACTATTCGCAGGCGCGGCCGCAGTTTCGCGCCGAAGTGCTCGCGCACAAGAAGCGTCGTCAGGTCGCCGTTGGCGATAATCTCACGCTGCTGTTTGAAGATCGCCGCACCGTGCAGATGCAGGTGCAGGAAATGCTGCGCATTGAGCGCATCTTCGAAGCCAGCGGCATTCAGGAAGAGCTGGACGCTTACAACCCGCTAATCCCCGACGGCAGCAACCTTAAAGCCACCTGTTTGATCGAGTTCACCGACGAACAAGAGCGGCGCCAACGGCTGACCGAGATGCGCGGCGTGGAAGACCAAATTTACGTGCAGGTCCCAGATTTCGACCGCGCCAAGGCGATCGCCGATGAAGATATGGACCGCAGCGACGAAACTAAAACGGCTGCCGTGCACTTCCTGCGCTTTGAGTTCAGCGCGCCGATGATTGCGGCGATCAAGGGCGGTGCGCCCGTGTTGGTTGGCGTCGATCATGCCGCCTATCGCGCCGAAGTCGTACTCGCTGAGCACGTGCGTGACGCACTAGCGGCGGACTTCGTTTAGCCTAGTCGATCCAGCGTCATCGTGGTGCTTGCACGTAAGCGAACTTGCTAGGCGACCTTCCACCACCATCGTTCATAGGGCTTGGGATCGGGCAGAGGCGGCGCCTTCTCGTACTCACGATGGCAGCTAATCACGCTCGGCTGGTACGGCTTGATCAAATCCATCTGACCCCGGCTTAACAACTGCTCAAACTCTTCGTCGGTAATCGGTACGAACTGACGCATGGACGATGACTCCCGTGGTTGGTGTCATCTACAGCTAAGCACCCGCTGCTGCCGAGAAGCGGGCGAAGTTGAGGCGAAAATCGGGCACTAGTGTAGTGTTCTGCACTGTATGGAACTTAAGCGAGGTTCGGTACGAAGCCCTTTTGAGCCATCGGTCAGCGGGTCCGTTGAGGTGTTTGGCGGACCTTCGCGTTCTGCTTCTAGGTAGGAGCGAGCTTGCTCGCGATGCGGCGCACTAGCGCCGCCTTGACGTTCCCTTCTAGAGCAGAGAATGGAGCAATCCCCCCACTTGGCGTGATTCACTCGCCCCAGACCCTGCCACCCAGCAAGTTACTCCCGCAGCAACACCTCAATCAGTCCGGCATGCGCCATCGACTGCCGACTGCACAGCTGCCGGTGAGCGCGCAAGATTGCGGTCAGGTCGGCAAGTGAGTGAGCGAAGTCGTCGTTGATCAGCAGATAGTCGAACTCGTTGTAGTGCTCGATTTCGGCCTTGGCGTTGGCTAACCGACGGGCGATTACCTCTTCACTGTCTTGGCCGCGATGAGTGAGCCGCTGCAGCAGCGCCTGTTTGGATGGCGGCAGGACAAATATCGACATCGCGTCTGGCCACAGCTTGCGCACCTGGCGCGCGCCCTGCCAATCGATCTCCAAAATGACGTCGAACCCCTGCTCAAGCGCTTCTTCGACCTTGGCGCGGCCGGTGCCGTAGTAGTTGCCGTGCACCAGCGCATGCTCGACCATCGCGTCCTGATCGATCAGCGCTTCGAATTCGGTCGTGGAAATAAAGTGGTAGTGCTCGCCCTCGCTTTCGCCAGGGCGCGGCTCGCGAGTGGTGTATGACACCGACAGGCGCACCAGCGTATCGGTTTCGGCCAGCGCACGGACCAGCGAAGTCTTGCCGGCGCCCGAAGGCGCGGCGACCACCACCAAACAGCCGCGCTGGGGCGCGCTCAAATCAGCTGCTCGCGCGAGGCGAGTGGGGCTGGGGTCATTGGTGCGAATCCGTCTGTCTCTAAAGAGACTCGTCAGTGTACCGCCTTCGGCCGGCACAGTGGCGTGCAGGCGACGGCTCAGCGTGCGCGATAGCCAATCGCTTCGGCCAGATGCTCTCGATTGATGCGCGCGCTGTGGCTCAAGTCGGCCAACGTTCGGGCCACGCGCAGAATGCGGTGATGAGCCCGTGCCGATAGCGCGAGCTTCTCGATTGCTCGCTCGATCAGCACTCGCTCAGCTGTGCCGAGCTTGGCGACTGCACCCAACTGTTTGGCCGACAGGCGCGCGTTGATGCAGCCTTGCCGCTCAAGCTGACGTAGTCGGGCGACCGCCACCCGCGCAGCCACCACAGGGCTGGATTCTCCATCTGCTGGCGCGCTGGGATCGGTTGCGCTGACGGCCGGACGCGGCACCCGTAAGTGCAGATCGACTCGGTCTAACAGCGGCCCAGAGATACGCGCTTGATAACGGCGCACGATATCCGGACCGCAGTGACAGCGGCCGCTGGGATCATCCAGCCAGCCGCAGGGGCAGGGATTCATCGCCGCAATCAGCTGGAACTCAGCCGGAAATTCGGCCTGTCTGGCCGCGCGGCAGATGCTGACCCGACCCGACTCCAGCGGCTCGCGCAGCACTTCCAGCGTGCAGCGGCTCCACTCGGTTAGCTCATCCAAGAACAGCACGCCCTTGTGCGCCAAGGAGATCTCACCTGGACGCGGCTGACTGCCCCCTCCGACCAGCGCAACCGCCGATGCGGTGTGATGCGGTGCTCGAAAAGGACGCAAATTGAAACGGCTTGGATCGAAAGCGTAGCCGGCCACTGAAGCCACGGCGGCAGCCTCCAAGGCTTCGTCTTCGTTCATCTGCGGCAACAAACCCGGAAGCCGCGAAGCCAGCAGCGTCTTGCCCGAGCCGGGCGGGCCGACCATCAGCAAATGATGACCGCCGGCCGCGCAAACCTCCAGAACGCGTCGCGCCTGTGGCTGACCGCGCACGTCGAGCAGGTCCGCAGCAGTCTCCAGGCCAAGCTGCTCCGGCGCCTCGCAGCGCGGCAATTGGCTCTCGCCTTTAAGAAAGCTCACCACCTCCAACAGACTCCGCGCCGATTGCGCTCGGGCGGCGCTGACCAGCCCCGCCTCGTCGGCGTTCTGTGCCGCGACGATCACTCCGCGCTCAATGCGGCTGGCCTGCAGCACCGCCGGCAGCAAGCCGCGCACGCCGCGCAGCGCGCCGGTCAGACTGAGCTCGCCATAGAATTCCCAGCCTTCCAGCGCATCGCCGGACAGTTGCGACGACGCCGCTAAGATTCCCAGCGCAATCGCCAAATCAAAACGGCCGCCCTGCTTGGGCAAGTCCGCTGGCGCCAAGTTCACCGTGAGCCGGCCAAAAGGAAACTCAAAGTTGCTCGCCGCCAATGCAGCGCGCACCCGATCCCGACTCTCCCGCACTTCAGCTTCAGGCAGACCAACGATCGAGAAACTGGCTAGGCCGGAGCTGTTGAGATGCACTTCCACCGCCACTTCAGGCGCATCCACGCCTTCAGCGGCCCGGGTTTGGACCACGGCTAGATTCATTGGATTGCTTTGCCTTTCGTTGACGGGGAGGAGAACAACCAGCGTCAACTAGCGACTCAGGTAAGTCGGTCAATCGAGCTGATCCAGTTCCTGTCTTCAGGCTAGCGGTCAATCTCGGCCGAGGATGTAGGCATATTGCTCGCTGTCGTGTAGGAATTTTCCTACGGCAGACGGCGGACTATTCCTACAAAACGACACGGCGAACGGTGGCATGCTGACCCTATGGCAACCGCCCGATCGCAAATCCTCCAGCCCTGCATATTCCAAGCCCCGCCAACTCGGCCACTTCCACTGCACCGTGCGCTGCGTGCAGCAGATGTTCCTGTGCGGTAGGGATCGAGCAACGGGAAAGAACTTCGAGCATCGGCGGCGTTAGATTGAACACCGGGTCGTGGAGTTGGCCAATATCTTTGCCGTTTCCGTTCACAGCTTCGCGGTGATGAGTAATCACATGCACTTGGTTCTAACCATCGACACACTCGCACCGGTCGCCGGCCTTACAGGGTGAAGGTTGGACATGAGCGAAGTGGCCTACCTGGAACTAGTTGACCTAACCGGCCGGCAACTGCATCCGGGAAAGCGCGGGCGCCTCCAGGCAGCCACACCCATCGTGCTCAAGCAAATCCGCCTGAGCGAAGCGCAATGGTTGATCCAAGTGCGCGGCATCGAAAGCCGCTATTGGCGCCGACTCGCTCGCACGATTGGCTGTGCGACTTGGGCAGAAATGGGTGCGCGGCATCGTCGGTGCTGAGGCACTAGACCGCCTGGGCTAGTCCGCCCAGATCGCGGTCATCCCATCCGGCGAACGCTGGACGGGCGGCCGTGGGGGATTGGCCGAATCTCATCGCAGAAAGCAGTGCGTTGTGTGTCTATCGCGCTGAATCATGGGCCTCGAAGACCGTGATCTCACGAGCGCCGCGCCGAAGCACCTTGGTTTTCTGAAATCAGCCTGTCTGGATTCTTTCTCGCCGCCGCACTTCACCTGAATGCTGCTAGCTCAGTGATCAGGCAAATAGGCTCCTCCGAGACGAATCGATGCGCAGGATGGTCAGGTGAGAGGACTCTCGCTCTGACCGCACTTGCTCAATGAATAGTTCCGCACTGGGCGGATCCTCGCGGAGTCGAAATGTTAAGAGAATTCTTTCAAACACGACATATATTCCTATTGGTACTTGCGGTTGTCATCGCCAATGTCCCGAGCGAAGCAATCGGCGGTGGTTTCGCGGAAATTCAGAAGCGCACCGCGTCTGATGGTTCCGCCGGCGACCAGTTCGGTTGGTCGGTGGCCACTGATGGCGATTTGATGATCGTTGGCGCCCCGTCAGAGGATGCCAGCGGTTCCGATGCAGGCGCGGCCTACATCTTCTTTAGGGCCGAAGGTGGCTCCGCCAACTGGGGCGAGGTCGCCAAGCTTGTGGCCTCGGATGCGAGCTCGAATGATCGGTTCGGATGGACCGTCGACATCGACGGCGACACCGCCGCCGTTGGCGCCATCTATGGCGAGAATGCCGGCGTTAGCGTTGGAGCGGTTTATATTTTTGAGCGTAATCATGGCGGTCCCGACAACTGGGGCCAGGTTCGCAAGGTGATCGCGGGAATCCCCGCATTGAACGACACCTTTGGGCATGCCGTGGGCATTGATGGAGACACACTCGTTGTCGGCGCGCCGGGAAATGATGTTGCAGGGTCAGTAGCCGGCCGCGCTTACGTGTTTGAACGCGACTTCGGCGGACTCGGCAACTGGGGAGAGCGCACAGCGTTTGTCGCGAGTGAAACCAATTCTGAGGATCAGTTCGGGACCTCGATTTCTGTGCAAGGTGACTCGCTCGTCGTTGGGGCCCCTGGAGTTTATGTCCCGGGACCGAATGGTGGTGCCGCCTATGTCTTCGATCGGAATGCCGGCGGCATAGATACCTGGGGAGAGGTGGCCCGCATGGCAGGCTCCGATACCAACGCGAACGACAGTTTCGGTCGTAGCGTATCCATCAGCGGTGACGCGGTAATCGCCTGTGCGCCCGGGCACGATCTTCCGTCTTTCGACAATGCCGGCGCAGCCTACGTCTTCGAACGCAACGAAGGCGGAGCAAGCAACTGGGGCCAGGGGGCCAAGCTCCAAGGCTACGTGGGGTCCTCAACTGGATTCGGTCTTAGTTGCTCCATGGATGGCGACATTGCATCCGTTGGGAATCCGTCAAACCCTGGCGCTGCGTTCGTATTCGAGCGATCCACGAGCGGTTCCTGGATCCGCTTGACCACGATCGGCACTGGCGCAGCGCCCTTTGATTTTTTCGGAGGCGCCGTCTCAGTTTCTGGGAGCACGGTCGTTGTCGCCGCGCGAAACGATGATGATCTCGGCACGGACTCAGGGAGCGCGCTCGTGTTCGAGCTTATCGAGTGGGAGGAAATCTCAAACATCACCTCATCGGACAGTGCTGCCTACGACTACTTTGGCTACGCCACGGCGATCAGCGGCGATACGCTCGTCATTGGGGCTAGCCTCGATGACGACCGCGGACCACAGTCGGGATCGGCTTACGTCTTTTCTCGAGACGTGGGCGGCGCAGACAACTGGGGCCAAGTAGCGAAAATCACCGCATCCGACGGGGCTGACAAGGACTTCTTCGGATCGGCAGTGACGATCTCTGGCGACACCATTGCGATAGGCGCTCATCGGGACGATCACGTAGCCACTGTTGCCGGCTCCGTGTACGTTTTTGAACGCAACCAAGGCGGCTCTGACAACTGGGGCCAGGTCGCGAAGATCATCGCCTCTGCTCCGGCCGCGTCCGAGTTTTTTGGGTTTTCCGTGTCGTTGGACCTGGACACACTTGTTGTAGGTGAACGGCATTCGAACACATTCGCGGTTCGCGGCGGTTCTGCCTATGTCTTCGAGCGCGATGCAGGGGGGACGAACAACTGGGGTCAGGTCACAGAGATCACCGGAATGGACAGTGCGGCCTTCGACGGGTTCGGCTACT
>QIMA01000594.1 GCA_003233535.1 Rhodanobacteraceae bacterium | reverse complement strand
TTCGCGCTCTAGCTTATTGGCTTGCCCGGTGCCCCGGCGGATTTGTGCGTTGACGAACGCCAACTGCTCGCGATAGTGCCCGCATGCCTCGCTGTTGGGCACCTGCACGCATTCGTCCACCACCCAAATGCGGGCCTCTGGCGACAACGCTCCGCCGGGCGCTATCGGTGGCGGATCATCGAGTGCGTACAGCGGTACGTTGTGCCGTTTCGGGTTCAGACTGGCCGAGTAGTAGCTGGTGCCGTCATAGCGACTGCAGCGATAGGCAATCGTTGGCCGCGCTGCGGCAGTACGCGATGGCGGTGGTGCTTTCGGCGGCGCCGCACTCGGTGTTTCTGCAGGCTTGGCCGAGCTTGCCGGCTTGGCTGGTTGAGGCGGTGCTTTGGGTGCTGGGTCGGGAATAATACGCTTAAGCAGTTGCCCACGCTTGCACGGCGTTTCCTGATAAGAGGTCACGCCGTTGGCTGTTTTGCACTTGTATATCACCTGCGCGCTGGCCGGCATTGCAGCGAAGCAAAGCAGCCCGACCAGGCCCGACAGTAGGGCCTGAAAACTCGGTTTAAGGCGCAGATTCATCCGCATAAATTGCTACTTCCAGGTTGCCCTCGGCGTCGATCCACCCACGATACATTCCTGCAGTATTGAATCGTTGGGCGAATTCACCGTTCTGTCCTAGCACTATGACCCCGCCGGTACCGCCAAGTTCAGTCAGCTCGGTGCCTATCACTAGCTCGGCCGCGGCGCGTATCGACTTGCCCTGGAAGGCGACGCGATTGCACAGGCGCTGGGCCAGTCCCAGGCGGATAAAGTACTCGCCGTGGCCAGTTGCCGAGACCGCGCAGTTGGCGTCCGCCCAGGTACCGGCGCCGATGATCGGTGAATCGCCGATGCGCCCCCAGCGTTTGCCAGTCATGCCGCCAGTGGAGGTGCCTGCAGCGAGTTGTCCGGACTGGTCGAGTGCGACCGCGCCGACCGTGCCAAACAAGTTTTGCTGAGGCAGCAAGCCTTGCTCGACGGCAGTGGCGGTGTCGCCTTCAGTCGCCGCGCTTTTGGCCTTCCATTGCTCGTACTGCAGGTGGCGGTGTTCGCTGTCGAACCAGCTGTTATCGACCTGCTCAAGTTTCATCTCGCGGGCGAACTGGTCGGCGCCCGCGCCGCTGAGCATTACATGCGGCGAGTGGCTCATGACCGCCTGGGCGGCGAGTATCGGGCTACGCACGGTGCGCACGCCGGCGACCGCGCCAGCATCGCTATCGCGGCTACGCATCAGCGATGCATCGAGGTGGTGACCGCCGTCAGCGTCGTAGACTGCGCCCTTGCCGGCGTTGAAATGGGCTGATTCTTCGAGCACACGGATGCTGCTGATGACGGCCGCTTCAGCGCTGCCGCCGCTGGCCAACACCTGCTGCCCCTCCCGCAGGGCCAAGCCCAAAGTCTGCCGAATTTCGGTTTCGGTGGATTCGGCCATCTGCTCGCGCTCAATTGTGCCGGCGCCGGCGTGGATGAGCAAAACTGGCGGGCCAGGCTCGGCGCTAGCGCTGCTGATCCACATGGCGCCCAGCAAGATCAGGCAGGCGCACTTGCCAATGCTACGCAGACCCTTAGTGCAGTCGATGGCTGCGGGGTTGGTGATCATCGCGTTGTTCCTCCCAAAAATGGCGGATATCGATCAAACATGCAGGGATCCGACGGATCAATGCCTCGCGGTCGCAGTGATCCATTGTTTGCGCGGCTGGTAAACAGCGGGTGAAGCTCTCGCAGCTAACGCCGAGTCTTTGTAGCGGCGTGGCCGCCTCGATCAGCACGGACTCGTCGCAGAGCTTGGCTTCCCAGTATTCGGCCAATAGATCGACACCGGCGGCAAAGCCCACACACCAGCCGTACTGATCGACCTCTGAATCGCCGTGTTCGTCTCGATGCTCCATCAGTACCGGCTCGTAGGCGTAGTGCTGTAGCCCGTAATCGATGCTCTCGCTTAGCGTTAGCAGCAGTTCGACGCAGCGATCTACATCGGCATGCTGGATGATTCGTGGGTCCACACCCAGAGCCAGCGGCAGCCACTGTTCGGCGTTCACTTTGCGCGGACCTACCGCCAATGCGCTGAGTAGTCCGTGTACACCGTCCAGGCCCAGGCCCTGACTGCGGCCGACGCTGTCTAGCAGAGCGTCGAGCTCGTCGTAATCGTGGCCGTCGAGCAGCTTAGTGCTCACGCCAGCTCGGCCCATACCGGCGTGTGATCTGAGGGTCGCTCCCAGCCGCGCGGTTCACGGTCGATGCCGGTGTCGCTGAGGTCGGGCAGCAAGGCGTCAGAAATCAGTACTAAGTCGATGCGCAGACCGCGATTGCGGCGAAACCCGTTGAGCCTATAGTCCCACCAGGAAAAGCTCTGCTGATCGGGTCGCTGGTGGCGGAAGCTGTCGTGCAAGCCCAGCTGGAGTAACGCTGCGAGTGCGTCTCGCTCAGGTTGCGAGCAAAGCACATCGTTTGCCCAGGCCTGCGGGTCATGCACGTCCAAATCGGCCGGTGCGACGTTAAAATCGCCGATCACCACCAGCTTCGGATAGCGCTTGATCTCGTCGCTCAACCAGCTACGCAACGCCGCCATCCAATCGAGCTTGTAGGCGTATTTATCGCTGCCCACCGATTGCCCGTTGACCACATACAAATTAACCACGCGCAGATCGCCATAGGTGGCAGCCACGACGCGTCGCTGGGGGTCCTCGAACCCCGGAATGTTCTTTTCTACGTCAGCAGGCGGCTGGCGTGAGATCAAGGCGACCCCATTGTAGGTTTTCTGCCCGGACCAGGCCGAGTGATAGCCGAGCGCCTGCAGGGCCTCATCCGGATACATCTCATCGGTCAGTTTGAGTTCCTGCAGGCCAAGCACGTCTGGCTGCGCCGACCGCAGCCATTGTTCGACCTGTGGCAGCCGTACCTTGAGCGAGTTCACATTCCACGAAGCAATCCGCATCGTCGTCTTAGCCCTCGGCACTCGTAGATCGATTGCGCGCACGCCACGTCGAGAGCGCCCGAACCACGCTCAGTGCTTCGGTCAGCGCGTAGTCATTGCCGGGGCCGCGCACGTTGCTGTTCTTTTCGGCATCGGTTTGCGTGCCCTCCAGTTCTCCGCGCAGATGGCCAGGCAGATCCGCCTCGCTGATTCGCCGCGCAGGGCTCGCGCGGCGCTTGAAGTCGGCCTCGGCGAGGACCACGTCAGGATCGATGCCCAGCGCCTGGATCGAGCGACCGTTAGGCGTGTAGTAGCGCGCTGTAGTGATCTTCAGAGCCTCGCCATTTTCCAGCGGCATGATGGACTGGACCGAGCCCTTACCGAAGGTCCGTTGGCCCATGATCAAACCACGCTCGTGATCCTGCAGCGCACCGGCAACAATTTCTGAGGCCGATGCGGTGCCGGCGTCCACCAGCACCACCAACGGCGCACCATCCAACAGATCGTCGGGGCCCGCGTTCAGACTAACGGCGGTATGTGCTGCGCGGCCGCGTGTGCTAACCACTTGTCCGCCGTCCATAAACACGTCGCTCACTTCCACCGCCGCAGTCAGCAGACCGCCCGGGTTGCTGCGCAAATCGAGAACCAGGCCAACCAAACCATTGCTGAGCTCCTGCAGGCGCTTCACCGCGGCGACCGTGTCGCGGCCAGACTCGTCTTGAAACTGACTGACGCGGATGTAGCCGACCTTGGGATCGAGCAGCCGAGAGCGCACGCTGGTGATTTTGATCACCTCCCGCGTGAGTTCGACCCGATACGGATCGCTGCCTTCACGAAATACGCTCAGCTTGACGCTGCTGCCGGGCTGGCCGCGCATGGCATCAACGGCCTCGTAGGCGCTGTGGGCATCGACTGGGAGACCGTCGATCTCCACGATCACATCGCCACTGCGCATTCCGGCGCGGGCGGCTGGGGTCTCGTCTATCGGTGAAATGACCGTTAGCTTGCCGTCCATGACCTGGACTTCTAGGCCGAGGCCGCCGTAGCTGCCGGTGGCGTCGTCCTGCACCGCGAATAGCTGGTCGTTGTCGAGGTATTGACTGTGCGGATCCAAATCAGTGAGTAAGCCGCGAATGGCCGCCTGCATCAGTTGTTTACTATCGACCGGTTCGACGTAAGAACGGCGCACCTCGTTGAAGACCGCAGCGAAGGCGCGCAAGTCATCCAGGTCGACCAGATCATCTTCGGTCGATTCAGTGGGCTCCGGCACAGCCGCCTCGCCATCAGTGGCGGTTGCCGCCGGCTCAGGCTGCGCGTCGTTCTCGGCGCCCAGGGCTACGGTGGAAAAAACCATCAACAGCGCGGCCAGCGCGCTGGACTTCGTAAACGGCAGCATCATGATCGAGCCCTACTCCGGGTTGGCGACAGCCGATATCGGCTATTGGCATGTCTGTAGATGAAACCGTAACCGGCTCCCATAGGCTAAGTATAGGCACCGGCGCGTCATTGGACCGTG
>QIMA01000234.1 GCA_003233535.1 Rhodanobacteraceae bacterium | reverse complement strand
GGGACGGGCGCCGCAGGGTCAGTAGTAAAATCCGGCAACGGGGATTCGTCAGCACCCGTTTCGGCCTGAATCTGGCCTTCTGCACTTCGACCCCAATCTAGGCCCTCCGCAGGCGCGTCCTCAGGTGATTCCACGCTTTCCAACCAGTCACCTGCGTCCTCCGTAAGACGGGGGTCGGCTGCTTGTTCATCGACCATGCCCACGGCCAGTTCGGCGGCGTAGGCTGCTTGATCGCCACGCACGCTCGCTGACGGCGGGCTATCGTCCTCATCGCCAAGTAGATCAAGCAACTCTAGTAACGGCTCTGGCTCAGCTGCGTCTATAGAGGGCGCCAGATCTATCTCTACGACTGCTGCTGCGCGTTTGGGTGACGGGATTGCCTCAGCATTCTCTGGCGGTGGCGGTAAATTACTGCGTCCCTTGCGGATTTTGGCTGCCAGATGCCTCGCCCAGCGCGCTTGATCCCAGCCGCTGAGGTCACTAGAGACGCCCGCGTCGTTGAAGACGACCGGCATGGGTGCATCTTCGAGTAGGTCGGTAACTTCGTCTAGGTGACCCTCTATCTCAGACTCCAGATTGACGATGTAGACCTCGACCTGGTGTGCCGAGAGATCCGCCGTGCGCAACGCCTCAACGTTGAACTCGGCGTTAATACTGATCCCCGCTTCAACCAGCGTTCGCCTCAAACGGACGGCCAACTCCTGCTGCTGAAATATCAGCCCTGCTCGAATCGGTGCGTCAGCCGGCGCCATGGGCTACCCCTTCTCCCTGACCCAGTGCGTCGTAGACATTCTTCATCAAATCGCCTTCCTGGTACGGTTTGCCCAGATATCTCTCGACACCAATTTCCAGCGCCCGCTGGCGATGCTTCTCACCAGTCCTGGACGTGATCATGATAATTGGGATGTGTCGTAGTCGCGGGTCATTCTTCATGTATGTCGCGAGCTCGTAGCCGTCCATGCGCGGCATTTCGATATCCAGCAACATGACGTCAGGGATCTTATCTTGCAGCTGTTCGACCGCATCCATGCCGTCTTTGGCGGTGACCACCTCTAGCTCGTTACGCTCGAGTACGCGTCCGGTGACTTTGCGCATGGTGATGGAATCGTCGACCACCATAACTAGCGGCGCGCGGCGCACTGGTGCAGGTGCTGCGGGCTGCGCCAGTTCGATCTCTGCGGCCAGCTCCGGCGCCTGGCGTAGCGCGGCGCCGTGCCGAACCAGCGGAGCCAGATCCAAGATGACCACGACCGAACCGTCGCCCATGATGGTAGCGCCGAAGAACCCTGGTACTGCAGAGAGTTGCGGTCCGACAGATTTAACAACGACCTCGCGGCTGCCCACGACGGAACTGATGCGAATCGCGCCACGCTGGTCACCGGTGCGAGTCATCAGTAGCGGGATCTGGCCATCTTCGATGACGTGGGTAACTGGGTTGCCTAACAGATCTCCTAAATCATAGATCTGGTAAGTCTCTCCACCGTATGTTACTTCCAGCTCCTGCTCTTCCAGGCGCTTTTCCAGTTCCTTGCGATTGATCCGCATGACGCCCTGGATAGAGTTCATCGGAACAGCAAAGGTGACATCAGCCAGCTTGACCAAAATCGCCTGCGTTACCGCTAGTGTGAACGGCAGACGCACGACAAAGGTCGTGCCCTTACCGCGCTCGGAGTCGATCTGCAGCGAACCACCTAGCTGCTTGATCTCGCTGTTTACCACGTCCATACCGACACCACGACCAGCGATTTTGCTGACTTCCGCGGCGGTGGTGAATCCAGTTTCCAAGACGAACTGATAGAGGTCGCGATCACTCAGCACGGTTTCTTCGCGGAGCAAGCCGCGCTCGATGGCTTTGGCCCTAATCGCGTTTCGATCCATACCACGGCCGTCATCAGTCACCTGAATCACGACCTCCGTGGCATCGCGGCTTACGGCCAAGCTGACCGTTCCTTCTTCGCTCTTGCCTGCGGAAATACGCTGCCCCGGAGACTCTAGACCGTGCGCCAGTGCGTTACGCAGCATGTGTTCTAGAGGAGCAGTCATGCGCTCAAGTACCGTGCGATCCATTTCGCCCTGGGCACCTTCGACCTTGAGCTGGGCGCGCTTGCCTAGCTCTCCTGTGGTTTGTCGCATGATTCGGCGCAGGCGCGGGACTAGGCTTTCAAATGGCACCATGCGGGTGCGCATCAAGCCCTCTTGCAGATCCGAACTAACGCGAGACTGCTGGAGCAACAGCGTTTCTGACTGACGAGCGATATCGTCCATCAGGTTCTGCAGACTCATCAAATCGGATACTGACTCGGCAAGTGCGCGGGACAACTGCTGCAGCGTTGAGAATCGATCCAGCTCCAGCGGATCGAACTCTGCAGCCCCTGGTTTGTCCTCCATCTCGCGCTGATAGCGCGACAAGATCTGCGCCTCGGTTTCCATCTCCAATTTGCGCAGCTGTTCGCGCAAGCGGGTAACGGTTTGATCGAACTCAACCAAGTTAAACCGGAAACCGCCAATCTGCGCTTCCAGTCGTGAGCGATAAATGGAGACCTCGCCAGCGAAGTTCACTAGGTTATCGATAAGGTCAGCGCGGACCCTGATGACTTCCTGTTGGACACGCTGCCCTGGCTCTTCGTCGTCATGCTTGGTGCGGCGGAGCGCGTGCCGGCGCTGCGGCAATACGGTCGTTGGCGCGGCCTCAGCCGTTTCAGCGTCAGGGCCGGCCGTTGAGTCCTCCGCTGACTCGGCGGTGGATTCGGTCGTTGGCCCGTTCAAGTAGCTTGGCGTCTCGCCGCGAATCAGCTGGTCCAACGCATCAATGGTGTGGTCCGCCGGACCGATTGCTTTGCGTTCTTGGACGCGCTGGACCATGCGGTGCAGGGAGTCAAACGCGTGTTCCAAGAGGTCGATGTGTTGCTCGGCAACGTTGCTGGTGCGACCTTCAACCACGGCTTCGAACAGCGATTCCATCGCGTGTCCAAGGTCGCCGATCGGGGCCAAGCCTGCCATGCGTGCGCCACCCTTGAGCGTGTGCAACTCGCGCTGCAGCTCAGTGACGATCTTGCGGTCTTCAGGGGTTTGCCGCAGACGCGCCATCATCCCGTCAGATAGGTCCAAAATCTCGGTACCTTCCTGCAGGAAGATCTCCAGCAGTTCGTCATCCAGATCGGCATTCTCAAGCGGTTGATCTGGATGCGTGTCTACCGGCATCCGCCGCCGATTGAGCGCTTCTGCCGGGTACACCGTCGATTCTCCAGCGCTCTGCTCGGTCGGAGTTTGTGCTTCATGGAAAAGTTCGACTTCGACGGTCTCGTCGGCAGCGTCATCGGTCTGCACTGCTTCGGTCTCAGCGAGCTCAAGATCTTCGCTGCGGCTATCGGTTTCCCCGGCGCGCGGAACGTCGTCGTCGCCTTGATCGAACTGCGTTTCCACCAAATCGAATCGGAGTGAGTCATCCACTTTCGGACTTTCAACCAGGGCCATGTCCAGCTCTGGGACGCTCCAATCGTCGTCGGAATCGCCGCTATCTGCCGGTTCGGCAGTCGTCCTATCTAGCGGCTCCGAAACATCCGAAACTATGGCCTGGATGTCCTCTAGTTCCACAATTTCTTCGAGATCGTTGTCGCTCTCTAAGTCGATGGACTCGGACTCGGAAGTCTCCTCTAGCTCGGAAGTCTCCTCTAGCTCGAACACGCCGGCCAGTTGATTAATCTCGTCTAGATCAGTGATCTGCGCTAGCTCGGAAACGTCCGCCAAAGGCGAAGCAGTTTCAAGTGCGGAGAACTCGGCGAGTTCGGACACTTCCGCGATCTCGGATATCTCGGTCATTAGTGAGCCTGAGGCCTGTACGACTTCCTCCGACTCAGTCTCCTTCACCGAATCGACGAGGCTATGTGCTTCAGTCGCGACCTCGTCCGTATCATTGTCCAACAGTGCATTCAGTTCAGCGTCGAACAGACTGGGAATACTTTCAATCTCATCTGAGCTAGTTTCAGCGTCGGCGACTGTCTGATCTGCGTCTATCTCAGCTTCCAGCACTTCATCGTCCGTGCTTTCATACCAAGGCGTTTGCTCGCCGGTCTGTTCAACGGGTTGCTCAGATTGTTGCGCAACTGCCGCTGGCTCAGTTGGCGCAATTAGCTCATCAATCTCTTCGCCAAACTCACCTTCAATCTCTGCCTCGTACCAGGGTCGTTCGCTGCCGCCAGTTGCCTGTTCCGCACTGGCGCCCGCCGTTTCTATGGCCTGAGAGTCAGTGGGCGTGTCGCCTTCCGCGGCCGCCAATTCTTCCGATAGCTGAATGCCAAATGCCTGATAACCGCGGTCAATAGCTGGCAACCCGTCTTTCAGCGCATTAGCTTCGTCGATTAGTTGACTCAGGTCAGGCATGGCTTGGCCAGCATCGAGCTGGTCCATGCACGCGTCAATTGCGTCGGCAGACTCCGACAGCAGATCTGCGGCTCTGCGGTCCAAGTACAACTCGTG
>QIMA01000325.1 GCA_003233535.1 Rhodanobacteraceae bacterium | reverse complement strand
CTCGCGCCCAGCCCAGCGAATGGTGGATGCAGGCATTTGGCTGCGCACGAACGACCGGCTTAGATCGCCGATACGCGACACCGGCTCAAGCAAGCTCCATTTGGCTAAGAATCGAGTTGGAAAAAGCGCTCTTAGCCCGGTTAGCTTTCCGTTTGCTTGGGCGGCGGAGGCGGCATCTCTTCAACGGCTTCAGCGGTCGCGCTGAGTTGCGGATTTCTATCCACGACCAAGGGCTTAGCGATGTCTTCGTTTATTGCGTCGTGCAGTGCTTCGGCACGTGCAAAGCGCACAGCCTCAACGAGTTTCTTCGCTTGCATTCGGTTGCCAAAGCGAACGGATAGTTTCAACTGCCCGCTCTCCGATCCCGGTATGTCGACCACAGCGGCGAAGTTGTTGCACTGCAGCCGCATATAGGGCATCAGCCAGAACCAGCCGTGGCCATATTCGATGTGATCCAGACTGGCCATTTCGATGTGCACTTGTTTGGTCTTGGATTTGATCAGCCCAAGCAGCGCATCAGCAGTCTGGAAACCGAGCGTGAGGCGGCGCCCATCGAAGCTGAGCATCCCCTGTAGGTCTGCCGTGCCCTGATAAGCCGATGCGCTCACAGGCACCGTAATTCGATTGAGCATGCTAGATCTCACTATCGCTTGGCCCAGCTGTCGCGCAGCGAGACGACGCGATTGAAGACCGGCTTGCCGGGCTCGTGCTCGCGCCGATCGGCGACGAAATAGCCGATGCGTTCAAACTGGAATCGGGTTTCAGCTACGCCGTCCGCGGCGGCGGGTTCGACCCAGGCAGCGTCGATTACTTGGCATGAGTTCGGGTTGAGGTGATCGATGTAGCTGCCTTCGCCGCTGTCTGGGTTGGCCACGCTAAACAAACGGTCATATAAGCGCACCTGAGCGCGTTGTCCATGCTCGGCGCTGACCCAGTGAATGGTGCCCTTTACCTTCGGCGCATCCTCGGGTTTGTATAGCGTCACGCGCAGCCCCGTGACCCGACCAGTGTCGTCCTTATCGACACCGACGCAATGCACGATGCCGATGTGCCGCAGACGCACATTGCCTTCCGGTATCAATCGCTTGAAGCCTTTCGGCGGTACTTCTTCAAAGTCAGTGCGTTCGATATAGATCTTGCGACCGTGGCGCAAGGTGCGCGTTCCGAGCTCGGGCTGCTGCGGATGATTGCTTACTTCAATGTCGGCTGTGTAGCCTTCATCCAGGTTCTCAATCGTCACCGGCAGCGGATCAAGCACGGCCATACGTCGCTGGGCCCGTTTATCCAGATCTTCGCGCACGCAGCCTTCCAGTACGCCGAAATCGATCACGTTGACCTGCTTGGTGACGCCAACCCGATCGCACAGCATGCGGATTGATTCGGGCGTAAATCCGCGCCTACGCATAGCCGACAGCGTCGGCATGCGCGGATCATCCCAGCCTTCGACCAGCTCTTTTTGCACCAGTTCTACAAGTTTGCGCTTGCTCATCACGGTGTAGTCGAGATTGAGCCGCGAGAACTCGGTCTGCTCCGGGCGCGAAACCTGTGGATCGGTCAACGACGCGGACAATTCGGGATGCGACCGTAAGTTCAACTGATCGAGGTACCAGTCATACAGCGGCCGGTGATCCTCAAACTCCAAGGTGCACAGCGAGTGGGTGATGCCTTCCACGGCGTCGGAGATACAGTGTGCGTAGTCGTACATCGGGTAGATCGGCCAGGCGTTACCGGTGTTTTGGTGGCTGATCTTGCGAATGCGATAGATCGCCGGGTCGCGCAAATTGATATTCGGCGAGGCCATGTCGATCTTCGCCCGCAGCGTGCGGCGGCCGTCGTCGAATTCGCCTTCGCGCATCCTTGTAAAAAGGTCCAAGTTCTCTTCGCTGCTGCGCTCACGCCAGGGGCTAGCGCGGCCTGGCGAGGTCAGCGTGCCGCGATATTCGCGCACTTGTTCGGCGTTGAGGTCACAGACATAGGCTTTGCCGTCCTCGATCAGCTTGCGCGCGCACTGATAAAACACCTCAAAGTAATCCGATGCGTGGCGCAGCGAGTCCCACTCAAAGCCTAGCCAATGAATGTCTTCCTGGATGGCGCGCACGTAGGCTAGCTCTTCTTTGGCCGGATTGGTGTCGTCAAAACGCAAATGGCAAACGCCGCCGAAGTCCTTGGCGATGCCGAAATTGAGGCAAATGCTCTTGGCGTGGCCAATGTGCAGGTAGCCGTTGGGTTCGGGCGGAAATCGCGTGACCACTAGGCCGCCGTGCTTGCCGGCGGCGACATCGCGGGAGACTAGGTTGCGAATAAAGTGGCTGGGTGCGTCTGCGCTCATCGATTCTCAGGGCCGAGGGTTAACAAGTGATTGTCGCTTGCCCGGCTTCTGTACGCTAGGGGGCTCGACAGGTTGGCTGTTTCAGTAGAGCGTGTGTCCGCTCCGCCGTTTGCGTTCAGGGCAGTGTCACGGCGGGCGCCGGTTTGAAGTCCGCATGCCGGTGCTCACACACGACGTTGGTGTAAATTCCGCCGCGCACGTTCCAAACGCCGGTCAGGCGCATGAACCAGGGGTCGGTCAGTTCGGCCAAGTCACTGAGGATGCGATTGGTCAGCGCCTCATGGAAAGCGCCTTCATCGCGGAAGCTCCACAAGTAGAGTTTGAGCGATTTGAGCTCGACGCAGGTCTGCTTGGGGATGTATTCGAGCACAAGCTCGGCAAAATCAGGCTGGCCAGTCTTTGGGCATAAGCAGGTGAACTCGGGCATCCGCATGCGAATGGTATAATGACGGCGTGGCTCGGGATTGGGGAAGGATTCCAGGGCCTTAGTAGGTAACGTGCTCACGGTTAGGCATCGCTTGCGCAGATTCAAGGCGGGCAAAGCTAATCGGCTGCGGCGCAGCGGTCAAATGTCAACGCGATCTCGCGTACGCTTAGGTTCAGCTTTCTCAGCTACCCCAACTTCCCTAATAACGGTCATTCATGCGTTTAGGCAGCATCAAACTCGCTGGCTTCAAGTCCTTCGTCGATCCGACAGTGCTGGAATTGCCCTCCAACATGACCTCGATCGTTGGGCCGAATGGCTGTGGCAAGTCGAACATCATCGACGCGGTGAAGTGGGTGATGGGCGAGAGCGCGGCTTCGCGCCTGCGCGGCGATGCGATTACCGACGTGATCTTCAATGGATCTAATCAACGTAAGCCGGTTGGTCAGGCCAGCGTCGAGCTGCTTTTCGACAACTCGGATGGCCAGATCGGTGGCGAGTATGCGGCCTATGCCGAGATCAGCGTTAAGCGCGTGGTCGGCCGTGATGCGGTGTCGAACTACTACCTGAACGGCTCGCGCTGCCGCCGCCGCGACATCACCGGTTTGTTCCTGGGCACGGGTTTGGGGCCGCGCAGCTACGCGATCATTGAGCAGGGAATGATTTCCCAGATCGTCGAGTCGGCGCCCGAGGACCTGCGCGTGCATCTGGAAGAGGCCGCCGGTATCTCCAAGTACAAGGAGCGGCGTAAAGAGACCGAGTCCAGAATTCGTGCAACTCGGGAGAACTTGTCGCGGCTTGACGATGTGCGCCAGGAAATCGACAAGCAGCTTGATCATCTGCGCCGTCAGGCCCGCCAGGCCGAGCGCTACACCGAGCTAAAGCAGCAGTTTGTGCAGGCCCAAGCTGAGCTACGCACGCTGCAAATCCGCGATCTGGACGCCGCTCAGGCCACGCAAAATGCGACTGAGCACGCCGCCCGCGTGCGCGTCGATAAGCTGTCGGCCGAGCAGCGCCAGCTAGAGGCGGACATGGAAAAGGCCCTAGTTGAGCACAATGATGCCGGTGAAGCCTTTAATCAAACCCAAGGCCAGCATTACGCGGTCGGCTCAGATTTGGCTCGAGTCGAACAGCAGCTGGAGTTTGGCCGCCAAGCGGTACAGCGCTTGAGTGTCGACCAGAATAATTTGCAGCAGCGGCTGCAGCGCTTGCAAGAGCAACATGAACTGGATGCAAAGGCGCTGGCTGCAGCCGAAAGTGCGTTAGCCGAAGCTGAGCCGGCGGCAGCTCAGGCCGCTGCGCTGGATGGCAACTTGCAGGGTCAGTCTGAGACGGCAGAAAAGGATCTAGCTCAGACGCAACAGGTCTATGAGCTGCAGTCTCGGGAGTTGGCCGATGCGCAGCGCCGCGCCGAGGTCGAGCGGACTCGGATCGAGTTCCAAGAAAAGCAGCAGCGGCAGCATTTAGAACGTCGTGATGCCATTGCTAGCGAGCTGAAGGGTTTGGATCCCAGCGCCCACGACGCTCTGGTGAGTGAGGCACAGGCGCATGAGCAGTCTCTGCAGGTTGAGGTCGAGCGGCTCGGCGCTGAGCTGGAGCAGGTTAAGGGAGAGTCTGAGCAGTCGACGGCGGCGCTGAGTAGCGAACAGGCTACGCTGGCGCAGTTTCGCCAGGGCCTGCAGGCCGTGCGCGGTCGATTGGCTTCGTTGGAGACCCTGCAGCAC
>QIMA01000588.1 GCA_003233535.1 Rhodanobacteraceae bacterium | reverse complement strand
CAAACGCGATTGACCATGCGTCCACGCTGCGCAGCCGGGCGCTGCCAGATTTCTTCTGCCCAGCGCTGGACGTGCTTGTAGTCCTGTACCTGAAGAAATTCGGCGGCTTCGTAGAGTTCACCGCGGGCGAGCACGCCATACCAGGGCCAGATTGCGATATCAGCGATGGTGTAGTTATCGCCAGCGAGGAATCGGTTGTCAGCCAGGCGCCGGTCAAGCACGTCAAGTTGGCGCTTTACTTCCATCGCGTAGCGATCAATCGGGTATTCAAACTTGCGCGGTGCGTAAGCGAAAAAATGACCGAACCCGCCACCCAGCATCGGCGCCGATCCCATCTGCCAAAACAGCCACGACAGGCATTCAGCGCGGCCACTGGGATCTGTCGGCAGAAACTCGCCGAATTTCTCTGCCAAGTGCAGCAAGATCGCACCGGACTCAAACACGCGAATCGGGGTTTCGCCGCTGCGATCGAGCAGGGCCGGGATCTTTGAATTCGGATTCACCTCGACAAAGCCGCTGCTGAACTGCTCACCCTCGATAATATCGATGATCCAGGCGTCGTATTCGGCGCCCTGATGCCCCAGCGCCAGCAGTTCCTCAAGCATCAGCGTGACCTTGACGCCGTTCGGCGTTGCCAACGAATACAACTGCAGTGGGTGCTTGCCGACCGCCAGATCCTTGTCGTGAGTCGCACCGGCAATGGGCCGATTAATGCTCGCAAATTTACCGCCGTTGTCCTTATTCCAAACCCAAACTTTCTGCGGTTGATACTCAGTGTGGTCGCTCATCTGCAGTGCTCCATGTCGTTGGATCGGAATTACTTGGTCAGCATCAACCAGCAAGAGTAATCGAGCCGGTGTATGCAAAGCGCTTAGTCTTGATTTCTTGTAGGCCTAGGGAGCAGACCGAGGACCTGCAGAGGCCATTTCACGACCTTGACGAATTGCCAGAATTCTCTCCTAGAGGCGCTCAGATCACCGCAATCAGCACACCAGATCGGCACATTCGCCTCGGGCTGAAACCGCGCTACTGCGAGCTTGGAGGCTCATGCGTGCGAGCTGATCAAATTGGGAAACATGATGCAACACACGAAACCGCTAGCGGCCTCTGCTGTCGCGATCCTGCTACCATTTAAGTGTTATGCAAACGCTGCTCAATCGGTCTATCCCGTCGACCCATATAGCCAAACCTCACGACTTGGCGCCTGGCGTATAGTCTGGCGTTGCGCACGAACCGACCAGGTGGTTCGCGCAACGGGACCAAGCATGAGCGTCGGACAAGCACGTCCACATTCAATTTGATTTGCCGCTGCATACCCTCGTAATCTGCGGACTGACCCGGCTACAACAGGAATCCACCAATGATTGTCGAACGCCTCTGGGTAGGCAATGCGCTGCGCAACTTCAACTACCTGATTGTTTGTCCAGAAACCGGCGAGGCGCTCGCCATAGACCCGGTGGATCACCAAAACACCTTGGCAACAGCGAAGAAAAACGGCTGGGAGATTACCCAGATCCTCAATACTCACGAGCACCACGACCACATTGGCGGCAATCCTGCTGTGGTGGCAGCAACCGGCGCTAAAGTCATTGCGCATCATCAGGCCAGCAGCCGTATTCCGGGAATGGACCGCGGAGTTCAAGCTGGCGACGTGATCAAGGTGGGCAAGAGCGTCGAGTTGGAGTGCCTAGACACGCCCGGGCACACCATGTGCCATATCTGCCTGTTAGCACACGCTGACCAGCCAGCGCTGTTTTCCGGCGATACGCTGTTCAATGCTGGTGCTGGCAACGTGCATAACGGCGGCAACGTGCAGGCGCTGTACACCAGTTTCGTCGACCAGCTCGCTCGTCTGCCAGACCGCACCCGCGTTTATCCCGGCCATGACTACATCGAGACGAATCTGGGTTTCACGCTCGACCGAGAGCCCGACAACGACTGTGCAGAATCATTGCTGGAACAGGTCAGCGGACACGACCCGCACAACGCGCTGGTAACAACAATGGCGCAGGAAAAGCGCCACAACACCTTCCTTCGCCTCACCAGTTCCAGCGTAATCGCACGCCTACGTGAAGCCTTCCCCGAACTTCCGGAAAACCCGGACGCGCAGACCGTCTTCACCAAGCTGCGCGAACTGCGCAACCGCTGGTAGCGTCACCTATCGCGCGCCTAAGACCCCTTAGGCGCTGACGGCCTTCGTCCTAGCCTAGCGCTTCTGCGCGAAGGCACTTTCCAGCAGCGGCCCGGAAAATTCGGGGGCATTAACGTGCCCAACTGCATAACGGTACAGCGCCGCTGAATAGATTCCCTGCAGCGCGGTTTGGGTCAGCGCCAGCAGCATCGTACAGATCACACCGGTCGCGATGATAGATCCGGTCAAAACCATGCTCTGGGCGCCGCTGGTGAGTGTAATCAACGCGCCAAAGACCAGCCACAGCAGCACAAACATAAGGCCGAAAACCATCCCCACGCCGCCCTGCCCAATCAGGTTTTCGCCCCAGGTTTTTTTCAGCAACAACGCGCTTTCCTTCACCGCATCGACGGGACCGATATCCCGATGCACAAGCACCGGTACGACCATGAAACTCACCACGGTCCATGCCATACCGATCATCCCCGTGATCAGCTTGCCAATCCACCCTGCTCGCTGCTCAATTGCACGCAAAATCATGCCGACGGTGGCGGCGATAGCGGCATAGCCCAGAATCACTCCGATCTTCGACCAAGCGATACGCAAGCCATCGGAAACGGTGGGATCACCGCCTTCCAAGCGTATCGATGCGGCACCAACCAGCGCCGTATTGAAGAAGAAAATGACGAAGTACTGCACGAAGTAGAAGCAGAAGGCGTACACGTACCAAAGCGGCGACAAGTCCTGCCCCTCCATCGCATCCGGATGGCCCAGCACCCACCAATAGACCGGTGCTGCAAAACTCGCCGCGACCAGCAGCGCAGCAACAGCTGAGACTGCCGGAAAGACCAGTAGCTCTTTGTCTTTGGAAAGAACGGAGGCGCTCGCCTTGATCAGAGCCCAACTGCGGGAGAACTTCTCGAACATTGTTGGCGCCTCGCTAACCGGTACGTGTGCGACCCAGACTATCTTCTTCACTCACGGCGCGCGAGCAGTAGCAACTGGCGTTCGCCAACAACATTGGCGCCCCAGCGAGCGCTTTTCGCAGCGCAGAGAAGCCAGTCCAAACTCAAACGCCTGCAAACCGTCGACGAAATCTAGCCCGTGGTTCCATAAACATTCTGTGCGGCCACCGCCCGTTCACCCGGACGCGCTAGCCAATAGCACCGTCGATCTGCAGGCGTGGGTGACTGAGCAACTAACCGACGTTGTCGCACTATTCCCCCAAGCGTATTTTGGCCAGGACTCGGTGAACACAGTTCGGGCAGTGTGAACTGGAGGCATTCAATGGAACCAGCTCCCTGCACGCCACTTATGGCGTTTTATGTTGACTATTGCCACCTTTTACGTCATTTATGACGTATATGAAGATCGACAAGAACCTCAGTGACGCAGCGCTACTGCAGTTGATCGGCCATCGATTGGCCGGGTTGCGACTGGCTCAAAATCTTACTCAGCGCCAGCTGGCCGAGCAGGCTGGACTCGGCTTGCGCACGATTCAAAGACTGGAATCCGGCGCAGTCGCTACTCAGCTCTCAGGCTTCCTCCGCGTTTGCCGGGTTCTGGGCTTGATCGAGGGCCTCGACGCCATGCTACCGCCGATAGCGCTTAGCCCGATGGCGCAGCTCAAACAACAGGGCCAACAGCGTAAGCGCGCCAGCGGATCAAAAGCTGAAATCAGTGACGATGAATGGACCTGGGGTGATTCCGAATGATCGCCAGTGTTCAGCTATGGGGACGGACCATTGGCGCGGTGTCGCTCGACGCTGGTGAGCAAACCGCACGCTTCCAATACGACCCTGGTTTTGTGCAAAGCGGGATCGGATTGTCGCCACTGGTGATGCCACTGAGTAACCGGGTCTACCAGTTCCCAGTCCTGGCGCCGTCGACGTTTCACGGCCTGCCAGGCCTGTTAGCCGATTCTCTGCCCGACAAGTTCGGCAACGCATTGATCAATGCATGGCTGGCCACGCAAGGCCGCACTGCCGGTAGTTTCAACGCGGTGGAACGATTGTGCTACACCGGCACTCGCGGCATGGGTGCACTGGAATTCGCGCCCATACTCGGGCCGCGGCCCCGCACGGCCCAGAAGATAGAAATCGACTCCCTAGTCGACTTGGCCAGCGACGTATTGAGCCACCGCAGCAACCTGCACGGCTACTTCGACGACAGCGGCAAAGAGACCGCACTGAGCGACATCCTCCGCGTCGGCACCTCAGCAGGCGGCGCCCGAGCCAAGGCGGTGATCGCCTGGAACCGGCAAACCGACGAAGTTCGATCTGGTCAGATCAGCGCCGATTCGGATTTCGAGTATTGGCTCCTTAAGTTCGATGGCGTCGCCGGAAATCAAGA
>QIMA01000494.1 GCA_003233535.1 Rhodanobacteraceae bacterium | reverse complement strand
CGAGTTCATGAAACACCCGGGCTAGATCGCAGGCTTGGTCAAATAGGGGTTGAAGTTGGTGGAGCCGGTTCACACCATCGGTTTGAGATTGAATAATCAATCCGTAGAAGATCAGCAGGCGCAAGATCTCGCAAGCGGAAATGTGCTAAACCCGCAGAACAACCCTGATCTCAAATCCCGTCGCAGCGATTTCGCTGCGACGGTGCAATTCGGTTATGGCGAGACATTGCGAGCCCCAAGCAGTGGCCCTTGCAGTTCGCCATCGGTTGCCCGCAGTTTGCTAGGCAACCTATCCTCTGACCTAGTTAGTCGCGAGCGCGAGCCGTTATCAGTCCGTCGTCACCGACGCTCACGCATCATTTAGATTCCAACCGGGGCTTTTCCTTGAATCAACCCATTGCCGAAGTCATCAATCTCGTCTCAGAAACCCACCAGCAAGTTCGCGGCATGACCCTGGAGCAGATGCGCGAGCGCATGCTGAGCGAAAGTGGCATTGCTTTCGGCGACGGAGTCGAAGGTTCCTTCGCGCAGATCGCTCGCGACGGCCAACGCATCGTGCTGGCGCGCAGCCTGGATCGGCCGCTGCGCTACTTCCTGGCCAAGCTGGTCACCGGGCCACTGCTGATCGTGGCCGAGCGCATCGATCAGATTCGCGACTGGCTGTTTGAGCACGGCATGAGCGCGCAGTTCCATCCCACCTATACGCGGATGGTGCCGGCCTTTCATCTGACCGAGATCGCGCTGGTTGGCTGTCCGGACCCCAATCCGGTGTACACACGATTTTTCGATCCGCCGCGCGGCGTGATGGCGCCGGATATCGAACTACTCGGCCGCAACTACGTGGGCGCCTTGCTAGAGGAGGTGCGCGCGTGGCTTGCCGACGTGGATCAGCGCGAGCCGCTGGGCGTGCTTTTCTCCGGCGGCATCGATAGCGGCGCGGTGCTGTTGGCGCTGCATCATGCCCTGCTGGAGAGTGGCCAGAGTCCAGCGCGGCTGAAGGCGTTCACGCTGAGCGTCGGCAACGGCGCAGACGCGCAACAATCGGCCGAGTTCCTGCGCCGCGTCGGTTTGCAGATGCTGCACGAGCCGATTGCGACTGAAGCCGATGCGCTCGATCCGATGCAGGCTGTGGAAGTGATTGAGGACTACAAGCCGCTGGACGTGGAATGCGCCACCGTGCTGATGGCGCTGCTGGACGGGATCCGCGAGCGCTATCCGGACTGGCGTACGGTGATCGACGGCGACGGCGGTGACGAAAACCTCAAGGACTATCCGCTGGAGGTCGACGGCGAACTGACTATTCGCAGCGTGGTGAATAACTCATTGCTCTATCAGGAAGGCTGGGGTGTGGACGCGATCAAACACTCGCTCACCTACTCCGGCGGCTACAGCCGCGCCTGCGTGCGCGCTCATGCACCGCTGCAGCGCCTGGGTTTCGCCGGCTACAGCCCGTTCACCGCAGCCAAAGTGATGGCCGCGGCTGAAGCCATTCCGTTCGCCGAACTCACGCTAGGTTCGACCGAACGGCTTTATGCGCTGAAGGGTGAGCTGATCGCCAGCGGCTTCAAACAGCTGCTGGACATCGACTTCCCGGTCTACGAAAAGTGCCGTTTTCAGCACGGCGCCACTGATGAGTCCGTCTTCGCCTCACGTTTCAACTTCGACGAGATGGACTACCGCGCCCACCTGCTGCGTCGCTTCGCCGCTTGACCAGCGCGCTCACTCCGCGCTGGGCGATCGACACCGAGCGCGAAACCGATGGCGCGCTGGCGCAGACGCTGACCTTGTTTTTGGTCGGCGCCAAGTGCCCGTTTCGCTGCGTCTACTGCGATCTAGGCGACGCCATGATCGACGGTGCTACGCCAGTCGGATCGCTGCCAAATCAGATTCGCCTGGGCATCGCAGCCGCGCAGGCGGACTGCCACACGATCAAGCTCTACAACGCCTCGAACTTGTTTGAAAAGCGCGCGCTGCCGAGCGTAGACGACGCCACCATCGCGCAGCTCGTGTCAGGCTACGAGCGGATCGTCGTCGAGTGCCATCCGCGCCTGATAGGCGAGCGCATGGAGCGCTTTGCCGATGCGCTACTCGGCACGCTGGAAGTCGCTATGGGTTTGGAAACCGTGCATCCCGATGCCCTGCCCCAGCTGCAAAAAGCGATGACTCTCAGCGACTACGACCGAGCCGCCGGGCGCATCGACAAACACGGCTGCACGCATCGAGCATTCGTCTTGATCGGAGCGCCTTTTGTGCCGCCAGAGGCGTCGCTGGAGTGGACCGTCAAGACCGCAAGCTACGCGGCCGGACGCGGCGCCAGAGTGATTTCGCTGATTCCACTACGGCCCAGGGTCGGCTCTACAGTGCCTATGTTTGCACCCTCCTTGGCTGAGGTTGAACAAGCCCTGGAGCGTAGTTTGCAGGTTGCGCCGGAAGCCGTGGTTCAGGTTGATCCTTGGGGTCTATCGCGCCTATCGGCATGTCCGTCGTGCAGCCAAGCTCGCCAGGAGCGGATCGTGCACATGAACTTAAGCGGTGCGGTAGAACCGCCTGTTCGGTGTCCAAGGTGCGCAGAGAACCAATGACATCGGACTACGACATCGCCATTGTCGGCAGCGGATTTGCCGGATCTTTACTAGCCCGGTTGCTGGCTCGAACGGGTCGCTCAGTGGTCTTGATCGAATCGGCCAAGCATCCCCGTTTCGCGCTAGGTGAATCCTCAACGCCACTGGCGGCGATTGCGCTGGAGCGGATGGCACGTCGTTTTGAAATACCGGAACTGGCGCAGTTCGCCACCTACGGCCGCTGGCAAGCCAGCCAAGCGGAGCTGGGCTGCGGGCTGAAGCGTGGATTCAGCTACTACGGCCACGCGCGCGGCGCTCGGTATCGAAACGACGACGCCGATTCGCATCGTTTTCTGGTCGCGGCCAGTCCCAGCGACGCGCTGGCCGATCTGCACTGGGTGCGCGCCGATGTGGACGCGCGCTTTGCCCGACGAGCCGTTGAGGACGGCGTCACGCTGTTTGAAGAACATCGGCTCGTCGATCTGCGCGAGCACGAAGACGCGATCGAACTGCACGTAAGCAGCGCTCGAGGCGAGCAGCCGATCCGAGCCGGGTTCGTGGTTGATGCCAGCGGCGGAGCCGTCGCCGATGCGCTGGGCGTTTCTTCAATCGCCACCTGCGACCATCCAACCACACTGATTTATGGGCACTTTCGGAACGTCCAGCCGTTTGCCAGCGCCAACAAGGCCTCTAACGCTGCGCCCTATCCGGAGTTTGCGGCAGCCAACCACCATCTTTTCCAAGGCGGATGGATCTATTTGCTGCCCTTCGATGACGGTCGCGTATCCGCCGGCGCCATCTTGGAAGCGGAGCGAGCCCATGCCGACCCTGTTCAGGCCTGGCGTCATGCCCTTACCCAAGTGCCGACCCTGGACAGTTGCTTCGAACGAACGACCGCGATTGACCCAATCGGCATCGGCCAACGCCAGTTCACCCGTCAGAGACGCAGACTAGCGAGCGGAAATCGCTGGGCGCTACTGCCCCACGCGTACGCCTTTCAAGACCCGATGTTCTCCACCGGCATCGCCTGGAGCCTGCTGGCAGTGGAGCGCCTCACCGAAATCTTGGGCAGGGAACAGTCAGCGCCGCCGCAGACGGAACGGATTTACAAAGGGCTGCGACGCTACGCCGATCTGCTGTCGACCGAAGCAATCCACACTGCCGCACTTTGCGCCGGTGCTCGCAGTCTTTACGGTGACTTCGACCGCTTCGTCGAATGGGCCAAGCTCTACTTCATTGCCGCCAGCTATAGCGAGGCCAGACAGCGCATCACCGACCCGCCTAACGCGTGCTGGGAAGGCTTCTTGGGCAGCACTGATCCACACTTAGCAGGACTATTCGAACGCGCCCCCGCCTGGTTCGAAAACGACCTCGCGCAAACGCGGAGCCACCTGCGGGAAAAACTGGCTGTGCGCGACGTGGGTGGCTTCACCCATAACCAAGCGAACCGCCTGCTGGATGTGGACCTGGAGGCACTCATCGCTGCCGCGCCCAAGCTAGGCCTAAGCTGCGATGAGCTCAGAGCGCTGCTGCCGAGCATCCTGCGCGGACAGTGGCAGCCCCAGACCGCATCGCCGCTTACCCGCGCGACTACCGCTCTGCGACAGGCCAGATAACTTGCGTCTTCCAGTCCTTCGGGTCAGGCACTTCGCCGAGATCGGTCAAATAGATCTCTGTAGGCGGAGCCGCAGGCTGCATGCGATTTTCATGCACCCAAACGTCCATCGCCTCATGAGCATTCCCCAGGCCATCGTAAGGACCGCCGTGAATAGTCACTGCGGCTTTTCCACCGAGCCACTCACCGACCTGAATTTCGTCGCTGCCGGCAGTCCCGCTGGCCACGGCAATGCCGGCCTCAATCGTCACCATCCCTGGCCCCATCTTCGGGTAACGCGCCATTGGCGGCCCCACAATCGTGGCGCC
>QIMA01000512.1 GCA_003233535.1 Rhodanobacteraceae bacterium | reverse complement strand
TGGCCTGCAGCTCTTTCATATCAGCCGTGGTGATGTCCTGGCCGGCTGCGATTCGACTCTGCAGCACACGGTCTATGCGCCCTATACGGTAGGCCGAATAGCCGTTTTCGAGGTAGTACAGACCACCGCCCGGACGCAGCTGATTCAACGCGTTGTTGTCCAGCGTATTGCCGATTGGATCATTGTTGGCATTGGCGATATAGCCGCTAGCCGGATTAATCACGAAGGGCATCTCGGCCGGCGGCAGAATCTCGTAGGGCAGCGCTTGATTTTGCTGCGGATTGCTCACCGGCAACCACTCATGGCGCAAAGTGCCAGAGCCATCACGAATCAAAAACGGCGGGATTCCGCCGTCCGCAGCCAGCAAATTCTGCAGGTCGTCGCGAATGGGCGCCTCCGCAGTGGTGAAGTAGGCGATATTTCCGGCCTTGTCGGCGTAACCGAAATTCTGCGAACCGACGTCAAAGAAGGTCAGCGCTTCGCGGAAATCGTCCAGGTTCTGTGCTCGGCTGATCTGACGGAAGGCCTCGAGCTCGAAGGTGGCGCCCCAACCGGTGTACTGCGCCGACAGCCCGGTGGAAGTTGCGGCGTCGATGCTGAGTATCGGCCCGAAGTTGCGTCTGGGCACCAGTATCGTAGCGGCGCCGTTGAGGTACCCGATGTCATTGGCGCGCGCCAAATTGTCGGTTTCACCATCACCAATCTGATTCAGGAAATAGCTTTGAAAGACCAGAACCACGGGCTCAAGGTTGCCCTGGTAGATGGTGTGACTGGGCAAGCCATAGGTGTTGAGCCGCAGTTGCTCCTGATAGACATCGGTAACGTCCATCGGGTTAACAGTTAGGCCCCAGCAAAAATCGCTGGTGCAGCCCAGGATGTTCGCCGGCGTGCCGGGCACTCCTGCGCCGACAACGTTCATTTCGTTGGCGAAGCGCGGGTCCTTGCTGATGATGTGCGACTCAATAAAGGTAGATGGTGTATTCAGCGCCAAATGCGGATCGTTGGCCAGAATCGGGCGCCCGCTGGCGGTGTTTTGCCCGCCCACAATCCACCAGTTGCTGCCGCCACGGCCTTCACGAAATTTCAGCGTCGGCCCGATCAACGGATGATCCTTGATCGCGTCGCGGTATTGCTCGGCCAGTCGAACAACGGCAGGATCGACGGTCGCAATTTGTTCGGTCAGGCTCTTAGCCTTGATCTGGCGCACGCCCGCCTTAGCGGCAAAACCGGGAATCGACACGCGATCATCTGGCGGTGCAGTGCGGTGCGTATCTTCAAAATAAAGCGCCGTCCCGTCGAAGCCCACGGCCTGCCCTGCCGACTGATAGCCGGCCAGCTCGAGGGTTGTTTGGATGTCCAGGTCGAAGGACAACTGGAAGGCTAGAATTTTGCCAATCACTAGCGAGTCCACCGGCGTCCAAGGCGCCGCACGAGACAGTTCTAGCCCGGTGTATTCTGGCGGCAACGGATTAGTCGCAAGCCAGGCGTTAACGCCGTGCGCGTACGACTGCAGGACGCCACGCAGCTCATCGTCGAGCGCCACGTAGGTTGCCCACGCAGCGCGGCGCAGGCCCAGCGTACGGATTTGCACATCATTGGCTAATGCCGGGGCGCCAACCAACTCGCCGGCCGTTCCGCTGCCTGCGCGGCGGCTGATATCCATCTGGAAAAACCGTTGACTAGCTTGGCTATATCCCATCAGCCAAGCGGCATCAAAATCGTTAGCCGCCAAAATGGTCGGCACGCCTTCGGCGTCGTAGCTAATGCTACCCGGTTGCGTTAGACCCGGCCCTTCTAGTGTTTGCTGCGCGATAGCCGACGAACTGGCCAACGCAAGCGATACACCCAGCGCAATGAGTGCGCGTGGGAAAATTCTTCTTCTCATGGTTTGCTCCTCCCCTTCCTCAACACAGCCGTGACTCCTGGATCGAGGACAACGACCTCAATGGCAAGAGTCGGACAGTCGATTATGTCACGCTATGCAGCGTACGGTTCCGGAAACTCCGGCTCGGTCATAGTGCCTGACGGATCATCGACGATGTGTGGACGCTATTTTTTGGACACCCTGCCCGAGTTGCTGCAACAGCAGTTCAAGGTGCACAAATTTCCGGTCTACCCGGCGCGGAACAATATTCGCCCGAGCGAACAAGTCGCTATCGTTTGCCGGTGCTGGTGGACGACGCCGAACATTGGCTGTGCGGATCGACGGGCGAAGCGGCTAGCCTGCTGCGGCCAGCCGAGGAATCGACGCTGATTCGAGCGCCCCTGTTTGAGATTCGTCCGATTGAGCCGCGCTCTGATGCCGCGGCTACGAGGGTTCGGCCTGGGGCGCAAGTTCATCGAACTGTTGCCGCGTCCTATGCCCTGATACGTCGTTGCTCGGCGATGCAATCGTCCAAGCTGTACCAGCCTGCTGGTTGGTTACTTAGCCATCGCGCGGCGTGCACCGCACCTTCGGCGAACAGGCTGCGGCGATCAGCACGATGGGTGATTTCCAGGCGCTCGCTGGGTCCGGCAAAACACACTTGGTGATCGCCGATCACTTCACCAACGCGGGTGCTAACCACCTCAACCGGTCGTGCGCTGGGTTCGTCGCCACGCGATTGCGCAATGGCCTCGACGAGTAAACGCGCCGTGCCCGAGGGCGCGTCGAGCTTATGCCGATGATGGGTATCGATCAGATGCACATCCCACTGTGGCGGCAGCGCTCTGGCGCATAGCCGCAGTGCGCGCTGAAGGACTGCCACGCCTAGACTAAAGTTCGGTGCCCACAATATGGGTATGGTGAGCGCAGCCTCACGCATCGCGCTGAGCTGTTCAGCGCTCAGGCCTGTCGTCCCACTCACTAGGCCTATTCCCTTCTTCAGGCATGCTTCGAGCAGCGCGGGCATTGCCTCCGGCACACTGAAGTCAATCACTATGGCCTGCGCGCAATCACCCGGCCAGCTTCCGGGCAATGCCGCCATCAATTCGAGCTGAGTGTCGGCTTCAATCAGTGCCAGCACCTCGCGTCCCATCCGACCCGTCGCGCCATGAACTATGAGATTAGTCTGCTTCATCGCGCCATTTTGAAGCATCCTTGGTCGATGCACTAGCGCCTGCGTCCACGACGGCTTTGCGCGGCTGTGAACCTGTAGTCTAGCCCGCTCACTTGTGCATATACTCCCTGGGCATGCCCAACTTACCGGCCATTACGGGCAGCAGCTGAATGCGGTCGATACCGCGATACCGGCCATTTCAAACCGCGAACTGGAGTAGTCATGTCTGTAGCAAAAATCATCGAGATCACCTCTTCTTCCACGAATGGCTTCGAGGACGCGATTGCGCAGGGCATTGCCCGCGCCTCAGAAACGATTAAGGGCGTCAAGGGTGCCTGGGTTTCCGAACAGAAAGTGGTTATCAACGACGGCAAAGTAACCGAGTATCGTGTCACCTTGAAAATGAGCTTCCTGCTCGGCTGAAAGCAAACACCCTAGTCGCCGCGTCGTTGGTCTGCCAACGACGCGGCGACCGTCGCCCCGCGATCTGAACTGATCCAGTCCAGCGCCGTCCGCAACAGATCAAGCACGACCGCCTGCGCCAACGCCGCACGCTCGGGATCCCATGCAAATGGCGGCGCTTCATCCATATAGCTCACTTGGGTCATTTCCAACTGCACGGCGTGCACGCCAGTTTCAGGCTGACCAAAGTAGCGGGTGATGAAGCCGCCCTTGAAGCGCCCGTTCGCGACCGCGCTGAATCGTTTTTGCTGCCCTAGTTCGCGCATGAGATTTGTCAGCAACTCATCAGCGGCGCTGTGACCATCCGCAGTCCCTAGGTTGAGGTCGGTCAGTTGTCCATCGAAAAACATCGGGCAAACGCTGCGGATGGAGTGCCCTTCCCAGAGCAATGCCCGACCGTGTTGCTGCCGCAAGCGCGCCAGCTCATCAGCCAACGCCTGATGATAGGGCCGCCAATAGGACTCGACTCGTTCTGCTTGCTCGGCCTGCGTCGGCTCCTGCCCTTGCCGGTAAAGCGGCTCTCCGTCGAAACCCACCAAGGGCAACAGGCCGGTTTCTGCCCGGCCTGGGTACAGCGGTTTGCCGTCCGCAGGTCGATTCAGATCGACAACATAGCGAGACCAGCGCGGGCGAATCACGCTGGCACCGAGCGCCTTTGCCAGGGGCAGGTAAAACAGCCCGGTGTGCCAGTCCGTATCCGGCACGCTCAGCGCATGCTGATGCATGCGCTGAGCAATCGGCTGCGGAATTTCAGTGCCGTCATGCGGCAGGCTGATAAGTAGAGGCTGATCGCCCTGATGCAACTCATAGGAGTTATTCATACCTAACCCGGATATTTCATAAACTTCACGCGCCCTCGCTAGGCCCTTGATCGCCCAGCGACTTTTCCGCAGTCGGGTGTATGAACCACTACACCGCTCCTGCGGAAAAACCACTGGACAACCAATGTCCTGCGCGAGCATCGCGCGAGTTCATGAAACATCCG
>QIMA01000411.1 GCA_003233535.1 Rhodanobacteraceae bacterium | reverse complement strand
CTTGGGCTTGGGCTGCCCATCCTTACTGAACAAACCGTCCTGCATCTGCGTCCACATTTCCATGTTGCGCTGGGTCAGGTCCTTCATCATGTTCCACGGTTCTTGGCCTAACAGGGACTGCAGCTCGCCGCGGAACTGATGCTGCTGCTCATGGAACAGCTGGATACTGCGCTCCAGATACTGTCCCATGAAGCCCTGCAGCGAATCGCCGTAAAAGCGAATCAACTGCTGCAGCACATTCGCCGACAGCAGCGGCTCGCCGGCCTCTTCCTGCTCGGTGATGATCTGCAGCAACACCGTGCGGGTAATGTCCTGGCCCGATTTGGCGTCGTGCACTTCAAAGTTTTCAGAGTCGACCACCAACTGACGGACATCTTCCAAGGTCACATAGCTAGAGATCTCGGTGTCATAAAGACGCCGATTCGGATACTTCTTGATGATTCGTGCGCGCGCCATAAGACTCCTACCAACCCATGTAGTGGCCACCGTTGATGGCCAGATTGGCCCCGGTGATCCAGGCGGCTTTATCGGCCGCTAGAAAGGCGACAGCGTAAGCGATCTCATCTGGATCACCCAAGCGTCCCACCGGAATTTGGGCCACGATCTTGGCCCGAACCTCTTCCGGAACCGCCATGACCATGTCGGTACCGACGTAGCCCGGCGAGATCGTGTTTACCGTGATCCCGAATTTGGCGTTTTCTTGCGCCAAAGAAATGCTGAAACCATGCATGCCGGCCTTAGACGCCGCGTAGTTGGCCTGCCCGTACTGGCCCTTCTGACCGTTGATCGAGGAGATCTGCAGCACGCGCCCCCACTTACGAGCGCGCATCCCTTCGATCACTTGGCGGGTGACGTTGAAGCAGCTGTCTAAGTTGGTGCGCATCACTTCTTGCCACTGCAATGCGCTCATCTTGTGAAAGGTGGTGTCGCGCGTGATGCCTGCGTTGTTGACCAGAATATCGACCGCGCCAACATCGCTCTCAACCTGCCGCACCATGGCTGCAGACGAGGCTACGTCGGACACGTCGCCAGGCACGATCGCCATGTCGAAGCCGGCTGCCTTTTGCGCGGCCTGCCAGGCCAAAGCCTTTTCTTCGTTGCGGTAGTTGGTAACCACGCGGTTACCTTGGTTGGCTAACTCTCGGCAGATCGCTGTGCCGATTCCACCGGTGCCGCCGGTGACGAACGCCACTCGTGCTGTCATCTTCGCGTACTCCTCCCAAAGTCTTGACGCATTCTACACAAGGCAGCTCGTACGCAGCCGCAATAACGGGATTTATGTGGCAATGCAGCATGCGGCTAGAGCGCTTTTTAGCGCCCACTGCGCGCATCACTGCGCTTTGCTCGGTTCGCGCACTACAACTTCGTCGTCGGCGATCTGCGCAACGCGAGGCAGCGCGTTTGGATCGAATCCGGCAACGGCCTCTGCCAACAGGGCCGAGGGGGTTGCGGCGGAAACCACATCTTGTCCAAGCAATCGCAACATCAAGCGCAATTCGCGACAGGCTTGTGCAGGCTCGATTGCCGGTGCATAACGGCTCTTGGAGAGCTTGTTTCCATCGGCATCCAACAGCACCGGCAAGTGCAGATAGCTCGGCGTAGTTAGGTCCAGCTGACGCTGCAGAAAAATTTGCCGCGGAGTCGAGTTCAATAGGTCGGCGCCACGCACAACTTCGCTCACTTGTAGTTCAGCATCATCAACCACCACCGCCAGCTGATAGGCGTAATAGCCATCGCGACGCTGCAGCACAACATCGCCAACCTCAATCGCCAAATCCTGTTCATAGCGGCCCTGCAACGCGTCATCCAGCGCCACAAAACCGTCGGCTACGCGCAAACGGATGGCATGTTCCAAACCGACTTCGTAGGGTCGCCGGCAGGGTTCGCGATGCACGCCGACGCCGGCTAAGTCACGACGACTGCAGGCGCAGCAAAAGACCCGCTGGTCTGCTCGGAGTTGCTCTATCGCATCGGCGTAGAGTGAGTGACGGCGGGACTGCCATATGATCTCCCCGTCCCAGTCCAGCCCAAACGCAGCCAATGTATCGATGATCGTTTGCGCGGAACCGGGCTGCTCGCGCGGCGGGTCCAAGTCTTCGATCCGCAGCGACCAGCGCCCACCCCGGTATCGCGCGTGCAGGAAACTGCCCACAGCCGCGTATAGTGAGCCGCGATGCAGCAAACCTGTCGGCGATGGCGCAAACCGGCCAACAGGCCTCGATTCAGCCTTGATTTCGTCTGCACCGACCACAATCGATACTCTCGATCTCAACCATTAAGCGGAGTCTGTCATCCATGTTGCGCATCGCGCTGTTCCTGGGTACGAATATTGCGGTACTTGCGTTGCTGAGCATTATTGCGCGCCTAACCGGACTGGATCTCTACGCTGCGCGTTACGGCACCAACATGGGCGCCCTGTTGATCTATTCGGCAATATTCGGTTTTGCTGGCTCATTTATCTCTTTGGCCATGTCGAAGTGGATTGCCAAACGCTCGACAGGCGCGCGCGTGATCGAGCAGCCTCGTGACTCTACCGAAAAATGGCTGGTCGAAACCGTTCGCCGCCAAGCACAGGCATCTGGGATTGGCATGCCGGAGGTGGCGATTTTCGATACACCAGAGATGAACGCCTTCGCCACCGGAATGTCGAAGAACAACGCATTGGTTGCAGTGAGCACGGGCCTACTGCGCGGCATGTCGGAGCACGAAGCCGAAGCCGTTCTCGCGCATGAAGTCAGCCACATCGCCAACGGCGATATGGTGACCATGACTTTGCTGCAGGGCGTGCTCAACACCTTCGTTATCTTCTTCTCGCGGGTGCTGGGCCGCATTATCGACGGTGCCATCTTCAAGAACAACCGCGGCAACGGCATCGGCTATTTCGTAACTGTCATGGTACTGCAAGTGGTCTTGGGCCTCCTCGCCAGCATGATTGCCATGTGGTTCTCGCGCGTGCGCGAGTTCCGCGCAGATGCGGGTGCAGCACGCCTGGCCGGCAGCAACAAGATGGTGGCCGCATTGCGCCGACTGCAGGTAAACACGGGCGAATCGGTGTTGCCCAAGGACGTAGCGGCATTCGGTATTTCCGGCGGAATGAAGCAAGGCTTTCGCAAGCTGTTTGCCAGCCATCCACCGTTGGCTGAACGGATTGAGGCACTACAGAGTCAGCGTTGACAGTAGCGTTCCTCTGCGCAGACTATAGCCTAGCCCAGCAAAAACACCCCAAACCACTGCTTGTCGTCAGTCCATAGTTGGCGCACATCCCAGCGGCTGGCACGCGCCAGCAGCTTGAATTCGCCGATCCGGTATTTATGCGAGTTTTCACTGTGGATGGACTCGCCGTCGGCGAATTCGAAGCAGTGTTCAGCAATCCGCACAGTCTGCTCGCCGCGGCTGACCAAATGCATTTCGATGCGGCCGAAATCGTCATTCCAGCGGGCTTCGTGAGCGAATCGCTGGAGATCAAAGTCGCCGCCTAACTCTCGGTTAATCCGAGTAAGCAGGTTGCGATTGAACGCCGCCGTAACGCCCGCAGAATCGTCATACGCAGCCAACAGCACGTCGACTGGTTTACGCAGATCCACGCCAACCAGCAGCTCACCGCCCTCACCTAGCTCGTCTCGACGGAGGCGCAGAAATTCGCTGGCCTTCGCCGGGGTTAAGTTGCCAATGGTGGAGCCAGGGAAAAAGCCCAAGCTGGATTGTTCGCGCAACTCAGCCGGGATCTTCAGCGAGACGTTGAAGTCGCCGACCAACGGCCTTACCTGGACGTTTGGAAACTGCTTGCTCAGCCCATCGGCGACACCGCGCAAGAACTCTCCCGAAACATCCATCGGCACGTAGTGCTCTAGATTTGGCATCGCCCCCAGCAGCAGCCGGGTCTTTCTAGAGCTGCCGCTGCCGTACTCAATCAACAGCCGACGATCAGCCAGCGCCTCGCTCAGCGACGGCACAATGTGGGCGAGCAGATCGATCTCGGTGCGGGTCGGGTAGTACTCAGGCAAATGGGTGATTTGCTCGAACAGCTTCGAACCTTCGTGGTCATAAAGCCATTTGGGCGACAGCGCTTTCGGCGTCTGCCCGAGCCCGGCAACAACCTCTCCCAAAAACGTCTGGTTGACTCCTGCGCTTCTCAGTACAGCGTTGTTCATATCGGATCGATTCCTCGGTCGCTGGGCACTCGGTTCCTAGTTCGGGACGGGCCCTCCCCCTTCTCACATAACAGCGGGGGCCGCCAGCGGCGTCAGGACCCTCGCTCAGAGCGTAACTATGACCTTCGGTACCTTCCTTACTGGCGACCCCGTTCTCAGATAACAATGGCAGACTCCGTCGCGGCTGATGAGTTATTCAGTGTGTCCCTCGCCAACCGCAAGCCGGCAAATTGCCAGCGCTGATGCGGGTAATAAAAGTTTCGGTAACTCACCCGACTATGCCCGACTGGCGTGGCGTGCGCGCCACCACGCAGGACGAACTGATTGCACATGAAC
>QIMA01000220.1 GCA_003233535.1 Rhodanobacteraceae bacterium | reverse complement strand
AACCTCCCAGCCCTCGACGCATTTGCGTGCACAGTGACCGAGTATAGAAACGGCGGAGTACAGGCCTGCCCGCCGCAGTGGGATATTGCTGCAGGCAGCGAACGCAGCCCCGTTGGTGTCCTCAATGCAAAGATGCATCGTACGCGTCTGTACTCAGTCAGCCTGTGCGTGGCCCTTTCCGGAGCGGACCTGGGGGATGTACGCCCGAGTCTTCCCGTTCGTCTTGGCGATCGAGTCCGTTCCGGCGAGATCCTTTTCGCGGTGCCGCGCGGCCGCCAGTAGCGTGGACTGCACCGTTCTCCGGAGTGGTTTCTCAGCTCAGTCAGGGCCGACGCCGAATGCTGTGTTGGCTGAGTAGATGCAGCCGTTCCAGTGCGGACTGGAAACTCTCAAGCGTCTCGGTGCCGGCCCGGTCTTCGTCTGCCAGTCAGCCGATCGGCCACTGGTGGATGAAGACCAACAGTTGCGCTGCGTCGTCTTTGCCGGTCTGCATCCGGCGGGACTTGACACGTGCAGCGTGTCGCCAGATCACTCCTCGCGCAGCTTCTCAGCCATCTTGTGCATACGGTCGCGGAAGGCTTCCGCTTCGCGGCGCTTGGCCTCGAGTGCGGCCAAGTCTAGAGGTTTCCTGGATCGCGGTTTGGCTGCGGGCTGCTCTGCCTTCGGGCTCGTTGGCTTTGCTGCTTGCGTGCTCGATGTGGGAGTTTGGGCCGGGTTAGGCTGCGTTTGACGCGCCGGTTCGGGATCTGCCGACCGCGTCCCAGGTGAGGGCACTTGCGGCTGCGGCTTGCTCGGTGCCGCCGCCACTTCCTCGACCAAGTGAGACATGATTAGCGGCAGGATATCAGGCCGTTTGACCTCGTCGCCGGGCTCGCCATGACCTTTATCGGCAGCGAGGAACTCCGCAATCAGCTGGGCACTACGATCATCATCGGGCGCGGGTGCCTTTGGCGATGCCGAGAATAGGAGCTCGCGGTCGCGCTGTGCTTTCGTCTGCGGCGGCTTGCTCTGCGCCCGCGGTTGTGCCGATTTGGCAGTGGGCTGAGCGTTTTCGGCGGTTTTCGGCGGCTTTTCGGTGTCGATGTAGCTAGGCCGCGTCTTTGCGTCGCTAGCTGACTCCACGACACTTTTCTCGTTTGACGCAGCTTCCTCAGCATCGTCGAAACTGCTAGCGCGAGGCACGCTGCTGGGGTCGAAATCTACGTCCGAATCGACCGCGACTAGCGGTGCGGATTCCCATTCCTTAGCCGCCGGTATCAGCGATGACGGGCCATCTCCACGTAGCCTACGCAGCAACTCCTCCGGCACTTCCTCGGTGATCAGTTCATTGTCTTCGCGGACCAGAAAGCGGCCGATCAGATCGAACAAACTCTCGTCCATCATTTTGCCCGGAAACTGCTTGTGCGTGGTGTTCAGCGCATCCAGGTTCTGAAAGCTCAGCCGCAGCAGCGGGTCATGGGCGTGCAGCGTGGCGCGCATGCCTATGTGAATGAATCCGCGCGGGTGGAAGCACGCACGCAGGTAGTCGTGACCGCCGTCGCCGCGCTCTATGTCGGTAATTCCACCCAGATGGAGCGAGCGAAACTGATCGATCAGCTGGCGTATGCGCGTGTTACCAGTGGCAATCAGTTCACGGCATTGCTTGTGCTCGACCCGCGCTCGCCACTTTATTTCAACCACATAGCTGAGCAGGCGCCGCTGCGATTCCAGCTTGTAGTCGTGCAGCACCAAAGCCGGGAGGTCACCGTAGCCGGCTAGCTGATACTGCATCGTAATGGGCGGCTGCACCTCGGTGAGGTGCGCGATGATCAGGTCCAAATACTCGTGCAGCGCGATTAATCGGCCCTGCAGGTCTTTTTGGTAGGTTTCTTCCAGCTGCCGGCGCGCCTGATCGCTCAGCTCGCGGCTGTAACGGGCACGCTTGGCTTCTTTGCTGAGTCTATCAATGAGCGACATAGTGAGCGGTCGGTCCGGTGGTGTTTGCTAATCCGCTGATCGTAGCGGGCTAGCTAGGGTAGTTCTAGCCCGGAATTTCATAAACTTCACGCGCCCTCGCTAGGCCCTTGATTGCCCAGCGATTTTTCTCAGTCGGGTGTATGAACCACTACACCGCATCCTTTTAGAAAAACCACTGGGCAATCAATGTCCTGTGCGATCATCGCGCGAGTTCATGAAATATCCGGGCTAGTACTTGGCACAGCTCAACTGTGATTGATCATCAGCGATCATGCCAGAGCGTTCGTCACAGGAAACGGTATTTCTTTGGTCACTGATCGCCGCTTGCGCATCTGTGCGCGAGCCAAAGTATCTGTGCAGCCCCAAGTCAGCTCAACCAGCCCGATGACTGAACCCACGGCTCTGATCCAGAACGACGCAGTCACGTTTGGCGTGCTGTTGGCCGTATTCGGCTATACCTTGGGCATGTGGGCAGCTTGATTGTGCGGCCAGGTCCTGCGGACCATGGTGGGCGGGGCTAAGCGGCTAGCCTCGCTGGTGCGCCGGCGAAGTGCTAAGCGTGTTCGGGCTGCAAGCGCCCTAGCAGCACCGTGTCCTGCACCTCGCCACTCACGCGATAGCGCGCCCGCAGTAGACCTTCGCGTTGGCAGCAGAGCTTCTCTAGCAGCGCCAGTGACGGGCGGTTGCGCGGATCGACATCGGCCTCTAAGCGCTCAATGCCCAGATCCTCTAGAGGCCGCGCATTCTCAGTCGAGATTGCGACCGTGGAATAGTTCGGCGATCTCCCGGCGCATTAGGCCTTCGATCTTTTGCCGCGCGCTTTGCGATAAATCGGTCTTCGAGCTTTCGAACAAGTAGTTGTCGAGATCGAATTCCTTCAAGTGCATCTTGGTGTGGAACAGGTTCTCCTGGTAGACGTTCACGTCGTAGCACTCGTAGCGTTTGGTGATCGGCTTGGACAGGAAATCCTGAATGGAATTGATCCGGTGATCGATGTAGTGCTTCTTGCCGCGCACGTCGCGAGTCGCGCCGCGGACTCGATAGTCCATGATCACGATGTCGCTCTCGAAGCTATCGATCAAAAAGTTCAGCGCCTTCAGCGGTGAGATAACGCCGCAGGTGGCCACGTCAATGTCCGCCCGGAAGGTGCTGATTCCGTTGAAGGGATGGCTCTCTGGATAGGTATGGACCGTGATGTGGCTCTTATCCAAGTGGGCCACGACGCTGGCATCTTCGGGATGCTCACGCACCGCGCCAGCGACCATCTCGCGACCGACATCGCTGCGGTCAATCACCGGTTCTTCGGAAATCAAAATCGTGACGCTGGCTCCTTGCGGGTCGTAGTCCTGGCGCGCAACGCTGAGGATGTTGGCGCCGATGTCCTTGGCGACCTTGGTCAGAATCTGCGTCAAGCGCTGGGCGTTATAGGCCTCATCGATGTACTCGATGTAGCGCTGGCGCTGCTTTGCCGTGACCGCGTAGCACACGTCGTAGATATTGAACGACAGCGACTTGGTCAGATTGTTGAAGCCTTCCAGCTTCAGGCGCGGCAGAGGTTTAACCATTAAACAAGCCCGGGAATGCTGTGGGTCCCGGATTATTGCGTAATTAGGTGCCAGGATAAATCGCTGGGTCCAATTGTGGGTGACTTTACGCGGGCAAAAGCCAAATAGGATCGCTTGCGCAGTGCCGCACAACGTCACCGCGATGTGCCGCTAGTGGTCACCTTTAGTTTCCTCTACGGTCGCACGTGTTATAAGCCATCGACTGGGGGATATTAAAAAATGGGGAGATTGATGAGCGGAACTCCGGTGATAGGCAAGAGCAACAAACCGTTGCTGCGCTATTCCCTGCAGGCAAGCCTGCGCAAGTTGGCCGAGCATCGCCCGCTAGCGCCGCAGCCAGAGCATGTGGAGAAATTCTTGGGCATGTGCCATCGACGGCGCTACCCGTCGAAGTCGCCGATCATCCGTCCGGGTGATGTGGCCAGCACGCTGTATTACATCGTCGATGGCTCGCTCGCGGTGATGAGCGAGGATGAGGAGGGCCGCGAGCTGATTTTGGCCTATGTCAACGCCGGCGATTTTATCGGCGAAATGGGCCTGTTTATGGAGCCAGATAAGCGCGAGGTGCTGGTGCGCACGCGCACGCCCTGCGAGCTGGCGGAAATCAGCTACGAGCGGCTGTTCCAGCTGTTTGACGGACCATTGAAGGACGAGTGCCCGCGAATCCTGTTCGCGATTGGCACGCAGATGACCAAGCGCTTGCTGCATACCTCACGCAAAGTGTCGCGCTTAGCCTTCATGGACGTTACGAGTCGGGTGGCGCGCACACTCATTGATCTGTGTTCAGAGCCCGATGCGATGTCGCATCCGGACGGCACTCAGATTCGCATCTCCAGACAAGAGATCAGCCGCATCGTCGGCTGCTCAAGAGAAATGGTTGGGCGCGTGCTCAAGCAACTGGAGATCGACGGCAAGATCTCGGTCGCCGGCAAAACGATCGTTGTGTTCGGCCAAACAGCCGGGCAGGACATGTA
>QIMA01000569.1 GCA_003233535.1 Rhodanobacteraceae bacterium | reverse complement strand
GCACGGCCCGTTGGCGCTCGTCGATGAGGACATGCCGGTAGTGGCCGTTGCACCGGATGACGATTTGCTCGAGAAGCTCAAGAGCAACCTGCAAGAGGTTCGGGCGCGCGGCGGTGAGTTATTCGTATTCGCTGATCCGCGCGTGCAGTTTGGGGACCGGATCGGCATCCACACGACGAGAATGCCCGCCTTGATTCAGGATTTTCAGGCGCCGATTCTGTACACGATTCCACTGCAGTTACTCGCCTACCATGTCGCTGTATTGAAGGGCACTGATGTTGATCAACCGAGGAATCTGGCGAAGAGTGTGACGGTAGAATAGCTTGAGAATATTCCGGCGTTAATTTGTATCGACGATTGACCCGTCTGGTCGGTCCCAGGCGATTGATCCCAAACAATATAAGTAAGCGATAACCGGTTTATAAAAACTGGTTGTTCTTAACCAGTTATCAGCGACTGGTGCGCTAGCACAAACGACGGTATCAATTGGATGCGGCAACATTGCCTAATCTCGACGATCGTAATTTGCTGCGGTTTTTATTTTATATACGCTATGGTTTTCTGGTTCTATAAAGCCGGTTATTGTATTCCGGTGTTGTACTGCTTATGATCAGCCCTTGGAATCGGTGCGAAAGCGACAACGCGCATGTGCTCGTAAGCCTTGCGGAAAAGTCGCGTGCTCGCTTGCGCGATGTGGCAGCTTGAGTTGGCATCACAGAACGCACCGCACTGCGACTGATCGCCGAACTCGAAGCAGCGGGCATTTTGGAACGCGTGAAGGAACGACGGTGCAACAGATATATCATCAATTCGAATGCGCACCTGTGCCATCCACCGGAGTCACACTGCACCGTCGGTGTGCTGTTAGCGACAATACCGCCACTCGAGGCAACCGGAAAGACACGCGAGAGCCTGGTGCACCAGCGCTGATGTCAGAAAACGGAGAAGAAGGATGTTTCTTAGAGCGTGGCTCGTTAGTGGGCTCCTGTCGCTGGCTTTTTTGCCGATACAGGATATTGCAGCGGTCGAGTCGCTGTCGAGCAAAGAACTGGCCGGGCACTGCGTACATTATCCAGAGGCGCCGGACGGCAAAGACGCTATTTTTTGTGTGCGATACATACAAGGCTTCATCGATGGTGCCATTGCAACCGATGAGCGCGTGATGATCAACGTGGCCGCAGAGTACGAGAAGGAAGAGACGTTCTCGGAGCGAGCCATCCGTGTTCGCTCGCCGTCGCGGGGCCTTTGGCGCTATGGACCAACAGCATATGCAGAGTTCTGCGTCGGCGAGCCGATCACATTGAAAGAAGTCGTAGAGCACGTCGTCAACGACCTCTTGAATCGAAAGTTTCTTGAGGAAGCACTATTGGCGCGCGACGCCGTGTACGCCGTTTTACGTAGGGACTACCCATGCGAGGCGCCCAATGAAAAATGAGCCTGCGCGATGAGTCGGGTGACGGCGAGGTTGGGGCGGACACTATTGCTACTCGCTCTGCTGATCTCGGCCTGGTTACTCTGGTCGGGCCTATTCAAACCGCTGCTACTCGGCCTGGGCGCTTTTTCCTGCGTGCTGGTTGCCTATCTCACGCGGCGTATGGGCTACATCGACAACGAGTTATTCGAGGTGAATTTCAACCTGCGCTTCTTCGGCTACTGGGCGTGGCTCGGGAAGGAAGTGGTGCGCTCCAGTTTCGAGGTGGCACGGGTGGTGCTGGATCCGCGCTTGCCGATCAGCCCGCGGATCGTTGAGGTCGAGGCGACATCGCGTCATCCGGTCGATCAGGTCATCTACGGCAATTCCATCACGCTGACGCCCGGGACGATCGCGCTCGATGTGCGCAATGGCATTCTCAAAGTGCATACCCTCACCCAAGAGGGCGCCGACGCGCTGATGTCGGGTGAGATGGATCGGCGCATCGCGGCGCTACGGGCGGACTGAGCGTGTATTACGTCGCCATCATCGCAACGCTCGCCACCATGGCACTGGCGCTCGCGCGCGCGCTGCTCGGGCCGACCGTGTACGACCGTGTGCTCGCCGTGAACATGTTCGGCACCAAGACCGTGCTGCTGTTCTCGATCATCGCGCTTTTATACGGTCGACCGGATTTCCTTGACCTGGCGCTGGCCTATGCGCTAATCAACTTCATCGGCGTGCTCGCCGTGCTCGTGTTCTTCCGCAGTCGAGCGCTGCGCAGCGGCGCCAACGCCGGGATGGAGGACTGAAACGATGGCGGTGCTTGTCGATGTTGTGAGTTGGTTCCTGCTGTCGCTCGGTGGCGCCTTTGTTTTTATCGGCGGCGTGGGCGCGCTGCGCATGCCCGACCTTTACACCCGCATGCATGCGGCGAGCCTGACTGACACCATGGGCGCGGCGCTGATCATCGCAGGAATCATCCTGCAGGCCGGCGCGTCGCTTGCGAGCATCAAGCTCGCCATGATACTGCTGTTCCTGCTGCTGACGAGCCCGACCGCGACGAATGCGCTCGCGAGTGCGGCGCTGCTTGCGGGATTGCGCCCCGGCGAGGCCACTCCCTCGCGCCAGGATCGTAGCGAATGATTGTTCTTTTCGGCGTGTTTTTGCTCACGCTGCTGGTGATCACGGCACTGGCAATCGTGCGCACGGAAAACCTGTTCGTCGCCGTGATGCTCGCCGGCATATTCAGTTTGCTCATGTCGGCCATGTTCTTCATTCTCGACGCGCCGGACGTGGCGCTCACCGAGGCTGCGGTCGGCGCCGGCATCTCTACGGTGCTGTTCCTTGCTGCCCTGGCGCTAACGGCCGAGCGCGAGCGCGCCGGCTCAACGAACCGGCTGTTGGCGCTTGGCGTGGTGACCGTGACTACGCTGATCGTAGTCTATGCTACCTTCGACAAACCACGCTTCGGTGACCCGGCGGCGCCGGTACATCAGCACGTCGCGCCCTGGTATCTGGAGCGCACGCCAGAGGCCATCGATATCCCGAATGTAGTGACGGCGATCTTGGGGAGCTTCCGCGGTTACGACACGCTTGGCGAGGTGTTTGTGGTTTTTACCGCCGGTATCGGCGTTTTGTTCCTGCTCGGTACAGGCTCGCGCGGAAACTCGCGATCGGTACGCGTAGCCCTCGCCGAATCGGACGCAGGCCTGCGCCAGTACCTGATTCCGCGGGTAGTCGGACGGCTGCTGGTTCCGTTCATCGTGCTATTCGGGCTGTACGTTCAGTTCCACGGCGAGTACAGTCCGGGCGGCGGCTTCCAGGCGGGCGCCATTATCGCCGCGGGCATCATTCTCTACGCGCTGCTCGAGGGTGAGGAGGAGGCGCTGCGCGTACTGCCTGGATGGGTGCTCACCGGCTTAGTCGCGGGTGGCGCGATGCTGTACGGCGCTGTCGGTGTCGCAGGTATGCTCCTCGGCGGCAACTTCCTCGATTACTCCGTGCTGGCCACCGATCCGATCAAGGGTCAGCAGATTGGTATATTGCTCATCGAAACGGGCGTCGGCGTCACCGTCACCGGGGTGCTCCTCAGTGTGTTCCACGCGTTCGCCGCTCGCGGGCGATACTGATGGCGCTGCTCGGGCTATACCACTACTGGGCCTTCGCGGTACTGCTCATGATCGGCTTCTATGCCGTCATCGCGAAATTGAATCTCATCAAGAAGCTGATCGGGCTCTCGATCTTCCAGTCGGCGGTGTTTTTGCTCTACATCACCATGGGCAAGGTTGACCAGGGCACAGCGCCAATATTTCAGGTCGACGTAGCCCATCAGGTGTTCTCCAACCCACTGCCACAGGTCCTGATACTGACCGCGATAGTCGTCGGTATCTCGACGATGGCGCTCGGTCTCGGGATCGTCGTGCGCATCAAAGAGGAATACGGCACCATCGAAGAGAGCGAGATCCAGGAGATCGACCAACAGTGACCGGCTTGAGCCAGCATCTGCCGGCCTTACAGGTCGTCGTGCCGATGCTAAGCGCGCCGGTGATTATGCTGCTGCACCCGCGCGGGCTCGCCTGGGCCGCTGCCACGGCGGTAAGCCTGTTCGCCTTCGCCATCGCCGTCATGCTAACCCTCGGCGTTCTCGATGGGCAAGACTACAGATACTTCATGGGTTCCTGGCCCGCGCCCTACGGGATAGAGCTTGGCGTCGATGCCTTCAGCGCGCTCCTGCTGCTGGTCGTTACCGGCGCCTCGGCGCTCGCACTGCTTGCGTGTCGCCGCAGCCTGGACGCTGACATTGAGGCGGAGCGCCAACCACTTTTCTACGCCGCGTGGATGCTCGCGCTCGCGGGTCTTGTCGGCATCCTGGTCTCAGCCGATGCATTCAATATTTTCGTCTTCATGGAAATCTCATCGCTCGCAAGCTATGTACTGATTGCGGGTGGCCCGGACCGCCGCGCGCTGCCCGCCGTTTTCAAGTACCTCATCATGGGAACGATTGGTGCGACGTTCTATCTGATTGGCATCGGCCTCATCTACATGATGACCGGCACACTGAACCTGGCGGACAGAGACCGATCTTGGTGGCGGCCGGCTTCATCACCATCGGCCTTGCGCTTAAAGCGGCCGTGTTTCCGCTGCACGTGTGGCTGCCCAATGCCTACACCTATGCACCGCACGCCGTCACGATATTTCTGGCCGCGTGTTCGACCAAAGTATCGCTCTACCTGCTGCTGCGCTTCGACTTCGTCGTCTTTCAAACGAATCTCACAGACCACGGTATCCAGTTTTCGTATTTCCTCATGCCGCTCGCAGTGCTCGCGATTCTGATTGCCTCCGGTGTCGCCTTGTTCGAGCGGAGTCTCAAACGAATGCTCGCGTATTCATCCATCGCACAGATTGGCTACATCCTGCTCGGCGCGAGTCTCGTGAGTCTGGCCGGTCTCACGGCGAGCGTCCTGCACATCTTCAATCACGCGCTTGCCAAGG
>QIMA01000117.1 GCA_003233535.1 Rhodanobacteraceae bacterium | reverse complement strand
GGTTCTTGAGATTTCTGAGTATCACGGTGAAGTGCGCCCTCAGGACAAGGCGGATCTGGTTGCCCGACTGAAAGCGCAAGGTCGCCAAGTCGCCATGGCAGGCGACGGCATCAACGATGCGCCGGCCCTGGCGGCGGCGGACGTCGGCATTGCCATGGGTACCGGCACCGATGTGGCGATGTCCAGCGCGCAGGTGACATTGGTCAAGGGTGACCTACGCGGCATCCTTCGGGCGCGGCAGATCTCTGACTCGACTGTGCGCAACATGAAGCAAAACTTGGGCTTCGCATTTGCCTACAACTCATTAGGCGTACCGATCGCTGCAGGCGTGTTGTTTCCCTGGTTCGGTTGGCTGCTCAGTCCAATGATTGCGGCGCTGGCGATGAGTCTGTCCTCGGTGTCAGTGGTCACAAACGCGTTGCGCTTGCGCCGTAAGGATTGAGCATGTGCAGCACCTCGGCGTTGGTCGGCAGCAAAACGGAAGCAGCTTGGGCCGGCCGCGCCGAGATCGGATCAGGATGGGCTCGATTTCTGGGCCAAGCCGGAGATAACCACGCACACCGCCATCATGCGGTGCAAATCGCCATCGGCGAAGGCTCCACCGTTGGCGCTAGCATCGAAGGCGAGCGGTTCCAAGCCCCGGGGCTGTTGATTGGTGCCGACGTGCTGCACGCGCTTCAGCCGGGCCCGACGTGGCTGCTATACGTTGAGCGAGAATCGCAGCTCGGGCGCCGGTTGGACGGTACGTGCAAGGCTGGCGTGCGCATGCTCACTGCGCACACTTGTCAGGTGATTCGAAGATTGTGGCAATCGTCGGGAGATCCCGAGCAATGCGTCTTGGCGGTGGTTCGCGAGTTGACTGGCGATGCGAATGAGGGATCACCGACCGTCGGCCTACCGTCACGCATTCAAGCGGTGATCACGACGCTGCCTGGACGGATCTCGCAGACAACCGGGGTTGCTGCGCTGGCCGCGGAATGCAACGTGTCGCCGAGTCGTTTCGCGCACGTTTTTAAGGCCCAGACGGGCATGGCCGTACGCCCCTACTTACGTTGGTTGCGGCTAGCGCGAGCGCTCGAGGTCGCCAGCGCTGGGCAATCGCTGACCGACGCGGCCCACGCCGCAGGGTTCGCCGATGCGGCGCACTTCAGTCGCACCATGCGGCGGCATTTTGGAATCACCCCAATCGCCATCCTTAGGTCGCTACTTGGCCGCCAGGACAGCCGATACGTTCAAGTACGAAGGTGGGCGCAATGGTCAAACTGAGCTCTTCGTTTATCAGAGCCAGACCTATGCAACGCTCAACCTTGCTTCGATATGCCGCATATCCTACCGTCTTCGGTGGCCTCGCCGCGTTCGTGTTGGTGTGGTCGACCTTGGGCAACTCGCCGTGGCCTGCGTACGGGTTGGTCGCTGTGGCAGGCATTGCTGTAGTGGCCCTGCTTGAGCGTATTCAGCCCTTCGAGCCCGCCTGGAATCACGACCACAATGACACGATCACCGACATCGGGCACGTGCTGGTCAATCTTGGCTTGTTGTCTGGAACAGCCTACGCACTGCACTCGCTCGCCGGATGGCTGCCCAGTATGTCGATATGGCCGAACCACTGGCCAATCGCGCTGCAGATTCTCGCCGCCGGTGCGGTGATGGATCTGGGTCTGTACCTGATGCATCGCTTGAGCCATCGCGTTCCCTGGTTGTGGCATTTGCACGCTATTCATCACAGTTCTGAGCGCCTGTATTGGATGAATGGTGAGCGGCGCCATCCGCTGAGCGCCCTGCTGCTGGCCGGTCCCGGATTGGTAGTCGTCGTAGCACTCGGCGCTTCACCGCTTGTGATCAGTTCGTGGCTAACGCTGTTGAGCGTGCATCTGGCCTTCCAACACGCAAATCTCGATTATTCACTTGGCCCGTTGCGCCGCTGGATTGGCGGTGCGGAACTGCATCGCTGGCACCACAAACGTGAGTTCGAGGATGCTCAGGTGAATTACAGCGAGTATTGGCTGGTCTGGGACCACATGTTCGGCACGTTGTTTGATCCACCGCAAACGCTGGGAGCGACCGACGTTGGATTGCGCGAGGCGCGCTTCCCAACGTCCTACTTTGGCCAGCTGACGTGGCCGTTTTTTCGCCGCTAGGAATCAAATTTTCATGCATACGTTGCCGTAGGATGAAGGGGCACTTGGTGCGGTCGCGCGCAGCCATTCTGGGGCGCTGGTTTGGGCCGCACGAGAGCCACGGCAACCAGTCGGAATTGGAAAATATGACGCGAATTACCCCTGCTGGGGACACGATTGCGATGATTTCATCGACTTCTACGTCGATCACTAGTAGTTTCTAAGGGATGACAGCGCCGCGCGGCCATCTTACGGCCCGCACCCCGGCAAGCGCCGAATCAAAGAGGTGAGTACCCCCAGAATGACGAAGCCGGTAGAAATCATTGTTCGCGGCAGCTTAGTCGGCAGCGAAAGCGAGAACATCAGCAAAGTTCATACAGAAAAGCGCTGGATGCACCGTTTGACCGTGACCGTTGAAGAAGTTCGATTCACTGCAAGCCGCGTTATCGGCCGTAAACAACTGATGGAGACGCTCGCCCCAGGCACCCAACTCAAGTTCGTCTGCACGGAAGCGCGGATGCGCGCGATGATGGGCGAAGCGCCCGAAAATGGCACACCCGTAGAATTCACCGGCAGCTTTACTGGCTCCCGGATAATCGCGCTAAGCGCGGCGCAAATACTGTAGCCCGGAGTTTCATAAACCTTCTGCTGCGGCCGCCCCCGCTCGCAAATGAAAGCTGGGCGCGCCGTGGCGCGAGCTGCTCCCTACGATCGGCTAGCCGTAGAAAACCACCGCTACGCGGCTCACACGCCTTCACCGCTCTCCAGGCAAGCGGACCGCACCACGGCACCCCCGTCTGTTATCAAAAGCGGGTGTCACCCTCGCGACGAATCTCATGAAACTCCGCCACCTTGTCTATGGCCGTTATCCTCAATGCTTACCGAAAAGCCACATGCTCCCGCAACCGAACGCAATCGCGATGCCATCCTGGACGTGTTCCGAGCACACGTCAGTGAAGGCGGTGACCTGCTAGAGATCGGCAGCGGCACTGGCCAGCACGCCATTCATTTCGCGCAAGCGCTACCGCAATTGCGCTGGCAGTGCAGTGATCGGGCCCAGAACCTGCCGGGCATCAGCCAGTGGTTAGCCGAAGCAGTGCTGCCAAATACGCCTCCAGCGATTGAGCTGGACGTCGATGGAGCATGGCCCAAGCGCCGTTTTGACAACATCTTCAGTGCAAACACCCTGCACATCATGTCCTGGGCGCAAGTTGAGCGGACGTTTGCTCAGCTGCCGAAGATTATCAAACCCTCAGGACAGCTGATCATCTACGGCCCCTTTAATTATGAAGGACGCTTCACTAGCGAGAGCAATGCCGGTTTCGACGCCAACCTCAAGGCCGCCGATCCGCAACGCGGAATCCGAGATTTCGAAGCGATTGAGCAACTCGCCAGCGACATTGGGTTCAGCTTGCAGCATGACATCAGCATGCCAGCCAATAATCGGTGCCTGATCTGGAAGGCATCAGCGTAATCCAAGCGTTCGGACGCGAACAGGGCTGTCGACGGTGTCAGATTCATCACTCTGGGCTAGCCCGGATGTTTCATAAACTTCACACGCCCTCGCTAGGCCCTTGGTCGCCCAGCGATTTTTCCTCAGTCGGGTGTATGAACCACTACACCGCTCCTGCAGAAAAACCACTGGACAACCAATGTCCTGCGCGATCATCGCGCAAGTTTATGAAACACCCGGGCTAGGTAGATCGGAATCTGACAAGGAGCGCATGATGAAAGCAGTTTGGAACGGACACGTAGTGGCGGAGTCGACTGATACCGTCGTTGTTGACGGCAATCACTACTTCCCACCCGCTTGCCTGAAGTCTGAGTTCTTCAGCGAAAGCAGCCGCACCAACGTTTGCGGCTGGAAAGGCACCGCCAACTGCTATTCACTCAACGTTGATGGTCAAACCAACGGCGACGCAGCTTGGTACTACACTGAGCCGAAAGACGCGGCGAAACAGATCCGAGGCCACGTCGCATTCTGGAAAGGCGTCATCGTAAGCCCCTGATACGCGCATTGAGTCTAGGAAATTTCGCTCAATTCGGACTTTACCCCTTCACCCAGAGCCCACAACTGCCTATAATCCGCGTCCCCTTGCCGGGGTGGCGGAATTGGTAGACGCGCCGGATTCAAAATCCGGTTGTGGAGACACAGTGCGGGTTCGATTCCCGCCCTCGGCACCAGTACACTCTTGTACTTCGCTGAGCGACACTCGTCGCACGGTGTGCTCCACTTCAATGATGGTTCTGCTCGACGGCGAACTGCGTCTGATGTACTGCACCGTCTGCGGCGACCTCAAAGAGCGCATCCCCCCAGGTTCCTATCCAACCCGGACGTTTCATAAACTTCCGGGTTAACCTCGAGATTAATCCGACTCTGACACAAAAGGCCGCATC
>QIMA01000338.1 GCA_003233535.1 Rhodanobacteraceae bacterium | reverse complement strand
AGACACCCGTAGGTACGGCATCGTCAAGCCGTTCGCGGCCCGAGTACACGACGAAGATCTCGACCGGCGCTTGCCGAATCTTCAAGACTTTGCTGATTCTGTGCACAAAGTCGGGCAGACACCGATGGAGCCCCACTTTTTCGGCGCGCGCCCTGCGCCGTCGGCAAAAGCGGCAAAGGCGAAAAAGCAAAAACGCAAGGCGACGCGCAAGTCGCGGAAGAAAAATCGATAGCGCAAAACGTCCACCTGGAACAGCGCATACGGCTAGCCCGGACATTTCATGAACTCGCGCGATGATCGCGCAGGACATTGATTATCCAGTGGTTTTTTCGAAGGAGCGGTCAGGCTATGCCAAGCGTGTTTGAGTTCGGTCAACATTTTCTAACCCACTCTTCAGCGATCAAGACCGGTCTGCGCGCGGCGCCAACATCAGTCCCAGCGCAAGGCCACCATGGGATCGACGCGCAGCGCTCGGCGGGCCGGTATCAGCGCCGCCAAGCAAGCGACGATGCTCAGGGTCAACACCACAACGAAGGTACTCAAGCCATCGATGCCGGCGCTCTCTTGCAAAATTCCACCGAGCATATTGGCCATGAATAGCCCCAGGCCCAAGCCGACCACCATGCCGATGCCTACCTCGATGCCGCTGCGACCGACGACGCTGCTCAGAATGCGCCGGTCGGGCGCGCCCAGCGCTCGGCGCACGCCCAGTTCACGGGTGCGCTGACTCACTGCGAAGGACACCACGCCGTACAAACCGCCGACGGCGAGCAGCAAAGCGACAATGCCGAAGATGGAGAACATCTTCGCCAGCACCCGCTCGCCCAGGGTGGATTCGTACAGCACCTGTTCGTAGTCCTGCAGCCAATACAGCGGCGTATCGGGATCAACCTTGGTCATGATTTCCGACAAGGTCTGGGAGAAGGCTAAGGGCTCGCCGGCGGTGCGCACGGCGATGCTGACGAAACGGTCGGGCTGCTGCGCCAGCGGCAGCAGCACTGCAGGCATGAGGTCATCGCCGGGGTCATCTAAGTGCAGTGCCGAGGAGATACCCACTACGGTGTGGGTAGTGGTCACGTCGGGCTCCAACTCCAATTCGATGCGGCGACCGATGGGATCGGCACCGTCGAACAAACGCGCGGCATAGGTGGCGTCAATAATCGCCACCGGCTCGCTGTCGGCGCGGTCGCGACTGTCAAAGGTACGACCCTGCTGCAGCTTCAGCTGCCAAGTCTGCGCGAAGTCATCATCGACTGCGCCCCAGCGCGTAGTGGGTCGACGGCCATCGGCCGACGTTTGCCCCTCCACTTGGGTTGCGGTGTAACCAGCTTGTTTGCCCGGCAAAATGGTGCTCAACGAAACATCGATCACACCCGGAGTTTCTTTCAGCGCTTGCGAAATACGTTCGTACAGCGCGAATCGATCTGCACCGGTGGGATAGGTGTTGGGGAACAGCCCCAGGCGAGCGGTCATCAGCCCACGCCCCTGCACGCCGAGGTCCTGCTGCGCCAGCCCATGCACCAGATTGACCATCGCCGCCGCCGTAATCAGCAGTGCGCAGGACAGGCCAACTTCCATCACCACCAAGAGGCGCGATATGCGCGCGAACCAGCCACCGCTGCTGCCGCGACCGCCATCACGCAGCACCTGCGCAACGCCTATGCCGGCAGCACGTATGGCCGGGATAATGGCGGTGGCCACGGCGGTAATCACCGCCACACCGAGTGCCAGCACCACCATGCGGCCATCGAAATCCATGCTCATCCAGTTCGGTGCGCCACCGTCGCCGCTGAGGAACACCCGGTTCAGCCACTCCACACCGAAGCGACCCAGAATCAGTCCAACGACCGTGGCTCCGAGGCTCAATATCAGGCACTGCAGGAATATCTGCATGGCCATGCGCATTTTGCTGGCACCCAATGCCGAGCGCACCGCCAACTCACCGCTGCGGGCCAAGGTTCGGCTAAGCATCAGATTGGCACCGTTTGCACAGGCGATGAACAGCACCAGACCCACGGCGACGAGCATCAAATTCAGCAGCTTGCGCGTGGTTCGATCCATGAACTGATAGCTCAGCGCCTCCGCTGCCGGAACCTGCTGACTCGCTTCCGGACCGATCTCCGTTATCCGGTCTACCTGCCATGCGTCAAGCTTGCCCGCAATGGCAGCGTAGTCGATGGTGCCCTGCGCCAGCAGCATGGGCTGCAAAAAGCGAGCCTCACCCGGATCGCGCGTCGCGTCGAGCTGCATGGGCAGCCAGACGTCCTCATTTGAGGGGAAGGAGAAGTTTTCGGGCATGACCCCAACCACCTCGTGATTGGCACTATTGGCGCGAATGGTCCGACCAATGATCGCCGGATCCGAGGCATAGCGTTGCTTCCATAAGGTATGCGAGATCACCGCTCGTAGAGGCGCGCCGGGTACGTCATCCACTGCTAGCAAACCGGCGCCCAACACTGGACTCACGCCGAGGTGACTAAAGACGTTGGCGGTGACGAACCCACCTGAGTAGCGCTCAGGTCTACCATCGTCGCTCAGATTGACGGTGCCCGTGCTGTAACCGGCCAGCGAACCCTGATCGGATAAGCGACGCTGCAGCTCCAGGAAGTCCAGGTCAATCATGCCGTCGAGGTCATCGTCGGGGTCGGCTGGGTCGGTGAAGCCGACGGCGACAATCCGTTCGGCATTAGGGAAGGGCAAGGGTTTCCACACCATTCCATTGATTACCGCCAGGATGAACAACATGCAGCCCAAGCCACCGGCGAGTACGGCGACCACCAGCGCTGAAAATGCCGGATTTCCAAACACGGCGCGCAGGGCGGTCTTCAGTTCCAGTCTAAATCCGTTCATTACTGACTCAACTGTGGCGAATGCTGTTCGGTTGCACGACTCATGCCAGCGATTCGAGTCTCAACGAATCAAACACTTACCGATACGGCCAGCACAGTTTGCGCGAATTTGAACACTCACAAGCGGGCAGTTGGCGAATTTGTGCATTCGTTTTGCCCTCGCCGCTGTGGCGACTGCGAAAGCGGCCTGTGTCACTCGTCACACGCCAAGAGCATGGACTGGCATACTCGGCACTTCATCACTCACAGCACGGACCCATGAAATTGATGTTTTTTGCCCTGAAAGTGCTAGTCGTCTTGGTCCTGTTAGTGGTGGTTGCCTTCGCCGGCTTGAGTATTTGGTCACGGCTATCGCCGCCTAATCTGGGCTTGGCTGACGGCGGCTTGCGCGCCTGCCCCAGCTCGCCGAACTGCGTTTCCAGCCAGGCCGAGCAGCCCGGCAAACGCGTGCCGCCACTAGCCTACGTGGGCGATCGCCAGGCTACTGAAGCGGCGCTGCGTATAGCCACTGAGAACCTGGGCTTGGTCAGCCTTACCGAGGAAGGCGACTACTGGCGTCACGTCGGCACCAGCAGTGTTTTTCGCTTTCTCGACGACGTTGAGTTTGTGTTTGACGACACCAATGCGCAGGTGCATGTGCGCTCGGCGTCACGCTCGGGCTATTCCGACCGCGGCGTAAACGCGACCCGCGTCGATTCTCTGCGCACGGCGATGAGCGCCTCTGGCGGCTGAGCTGCACGGACAGACTTGTAGTCGGTTAGACCCGCAGCACGAGTTGCGGGCGGACGCGCTCCGGCTCGCCGGCAATAGGGGCCGCAATCTCACCGACCCGCACCGCTCCGCAGGCTAGGTTGCGTGCTCAGGCTGGTCGCGACAAAGTGCTCATATTCTAGTGGAGTGTTCCACTGTGTCGGGAACTTAAGCCAGCATTGGCTCGGACGACCGCATGTTAGCGGGCGAGCGGACTACCAAACGTATACGCTCTAAATCGGATATTTCATAAACTTCACGCGCCCTCGCTAGGCCCTTGATCGCCCAGCGACTTTTCCTCAGTCGGGTGTATGAACCATTACACCGCTCCCTTTTCTTGAAAAAACGCTGTGAAAAACCACTGGGCAATCAATGTCCTGCGCGATCATCGCGCGAGTTCATGAAATATCCGGGCTAGTCTTCGAATCCGTCCTCGAACACCGCATCGTCAGCATTGACCACGGTGTGCGCCTCGGTGTCGCTAGCCGCGGCGTAAGTGGCGTCACCGGCGTAGTCGGCGGTTAGCGTCTTCGGGCCAGCCGTGGTGGAGATCAGATTGCAGCTACCCGATCCGCCAGAAAGCGTAATGGCGCAGTTCACCGCACCATCGTCTACGGTCACCGAACCGGTCGGCGTCGCGCCGCTGCCCGCAACCGTCACGGCCACAAGATATGCTTGGCCGACAGCAGACGGGTCCGGGCTATCGCTGGTGATGGTCACCGTGGGGGTGGCCGCATTGACCGTGTGTGCCTCGGTGTCGCTGCCGACGACGTAGTTCACATCACCGCCGTAGCTGGCTGTGAGCGTCTTCGCGCCAGACGTCATGGAGGTCAAATTGCAGCTGCCGGAGCCAGCTGCCAGAGTGATCGCACAATTGGCCGCACCGTCGTCGACCGTGACCGTACCGGTAGGCGTGCCGG
>QIMA01000564.1 GCA_003233535.1 Rhodanobacteraceae bacterium | reverse complement strand
CTGCGCACGCCTAGGCTGAGTTTCTGGGCACTCTGCAGCACAATCCCTGCACGCTCAAGTTCGTCAAACGCTTCCTGCTTCGTGGTGTAGCGCGCTCGACCGCGATTGGACAGCCGCTCGGCCAACTCGTCGCTCAACGCGGGATCTAAAGAACGCCACAGCGGCACGGTGGCGGTATTGAGGTTGATTAAACTGCCGCTGGGGATCGCCGCAACGTGCTCGCGCAGGCGCTCGTAGATCTCCGGCGTGACACCGTTTATCCAACGCAGCTCTGCCGGATGGGCGATCGGCCGATTGGCGGTTCGGTAAGGCGGATCCAAGCGCAGGTAGGCTAGGTCTTCGGCGCCAGCGCCCTGGACGTTACTGTCCGGATCGATCCAGTCGGCGACCGCATCGGCGATCGAAGGCGGCATCTCTAACACCGCCAGGAGCCGAGAGAAGCGCTCCATCGCCACCGGATCACGCCCGCCGTCTCCGGGTTTGAGCAAGGAATTGAGATTAAAGCGACCATTCAAATCATCGATCTGACCGGTCACGATGCCGCCCTGAACCGGCAAAGGTGGCAGCGGCGCAGCCCACGGCTGCAACCGTGAATCGAATTTCTCAGCGGAGAGAAACTGCTGATGCAGGATCGCCATCGCCCAGTCTTCCATGCCCAAGGCCAGCTGCCGCGACTGTTCCGAACGAGCCAACGTGGTACCGCGAGACACATCGATCAGCGCCTGACTACTCATGTTGTAGGCCAACAAAGCGGCAATCGCCACCACCAGCAGCGCCATCACCAGCGCCACCCCGGACTGCGTTGAGCGTCCGCTGCCGATCATCGCTCATTCTCCGGTAGCGCGTTCTCCGGTAGCTCAATGACTCGCTCGATTGCGCCAAATCCCTCCAGCTCCAGCCGAAACTCGACGGCGACTGGGAGTATTCCGGGGCCGCGATTACTGCGCCGAGGTGGCCAGCGATCAAAGCTCTCGCCGCCCTCCAGATAGCTTATGCGAAAGCGCTGCACCTGATCGGCGAGCAGCGTTTCACGCCGCTGGGTACCGGGGCCGGCATCCAGGCGCGACTGTTCCCAGATGATGAGCTCTTTCCCGCGCAACTCTATGCCGCGGCGTACCGGCGCAATCCGAGCGCCCTCGAAGAAACTCAGGCTCGTGTATTCCACGCGGTCGGCGCCGCCCTGGACCGCAGCGCGCGTATCACCGTAGGCACCGCGGACTGGGCGCGCCAGCACCTGCGCCATCTCCCGATCTATGCGCAGCAGCAACAGGTCGATCTCTCGGGTTTGCTCAGCCGCCGCGCGATTAGCTTGCGCTGCCCTGACAACGGCACTCAGTCCGGCTTGGGCCATCACCGCAACCAGCGCGAATACGGCAACCGCAACGATCAGCTCCAACAGGGTGAAACCCCGCTGTGCCGAACGTCGCATGGCTGGCCAGCTACTCACCTACACGGCGCCCGACGAAGCCGCTGAGCTTGACCACTGGCTGCTCCTGCTGCGGATCGGTGTAAACCTGCACATCGATTCGGCGCATATCCGGCTCAGCCGTATCGGCCACGCTGCGCCGCCAGTACCAGGTTCGTTGTGCCATTTGCGTGCTGCCCCGATCCAGACCCAGCTCGGGCCAACCCGGTGCTGCGCGCAGTCTGGCAATCTCGTTACTGGCAACCCAACGCGCGACACTACTTTCGGCCAAGCGCTGTTGGCTGGCGTTAGAGGCCGTCGTCGACTGGATCACCGCGGTGAGCGCAGCGGCCAACACCAACATGGCTACCAGCACTTCGATCAGACTAAATCCACGCTCGCCGGCCCGACCGATCACGACTCCACTGCCTCCAGCACGCGCGCTCGGTGGCTGCCGTCACCGCGCAGACGCCACACCGCAACGCCAGATGGGCCGTGCAGCGCCAGCCTAAACGGCGTGCTTTGTCCATCGGGCAGACACAATAGTTGTGGCTCCACCGGCAAACTATCCGGCAGCTTGCGCATCGCCCCTTCCAGCCCCAGATGCAGCTGCCATTGCTTGGGCAAGTTCGTCGTCCGGTAGGCCGCATCACCGATCATCGGTCGCCACCCATCGATCGCCAACTCGTAGGGCTGATAGCGGCGACCGGCCAGTGCGAAACCAAGCACCCGCCCCTCAATCAGCGCTCGATCACAAACCAACTGCATCAGCGCCGACAACCGCTGCATCTGCTGATGACCGCGGCGTTCATCAATGCCACTGCCCGCAGCCAACAGCGCGATTCCGATCAGCGCTGCGGCAATCGCCATAGCGACCAGCAGTTCCAACAGGGTGAATCCGCGCGACTTGGATGCACTGCCCCGTTGCGCACCTGACCGGGCCTGGCCGGTGGGCGCAACGACAAACGACTTAATCCACCCGCGCTGCACTAATCGACCCAGTTGCCCACGTCGGCGCTCTCACCTTCGCCACCTGGTCGACCGTCCGCACCCAAGGTGTAAACGTCGATGTCGGCGCGACTGCCCGGATTCAAAAACAAATAGGGCCGCCCCCACGGATCTTGGGGGACTGCTTTGGACTGCAAATAGCCGCCTTTTTTCCAGTTCGGCGCTTCCGGCTGACCGCCTGGGCGCTGCACCAGCGCATCTATGCCCTGTTCGGTGCTCGGGTAAGCGAAGTTGTCCAGTTTGTATAGACCCAACGCGTTAACCAGTGTCTGCACGTCTTGCTTGGCCCGGGTCTGACGGGCTTGACCGGGCGCATCGGCGATATTGAGAGTGACCACCGTGGCCAGGATCGCCAGGATAGCGACTACCACGATGACTTCGAGCAAGGTGAAACCTCGGGCGCGCTGAGCTGATGTGTACAAGGCAATAATCGGTTCGCGAAGACCGCTAAATCATAACAGTTCGCCGCCGCACCAAACGCGAGCGAATGGTCGCGCTGTGGGTGTCAAACTGATGTAGCCAGGGCCGGGCGGTGGCCGCAGCAGAATGCTCATGAAACTTCGGGCTAGAATGCACCCCATGTCGACCAACCAATCAAACAACGCCGACTGGATCGCCCGTGATTTGGCTGTCCTGTGGCACCCGTGCACGCAGATGCGCGATCACCCGCATCCGATACCGCTGTTGCCCATAGTTAGCGCCCAGGGCTGTTGGCTGCAAGACGCCGACGGCAAGCGCTATCTGGACGCGATCAGCTCGTGGTGGGTAACGCTGTTCGGCCACAGCAATCCGGCAATCAGCGCGGCAATCGCTGAACAGGCTGCACGCCTGGATCACGTGCTGATGGCTGGCTTTGGCCACCCGCCCGCAGTGCAACTCGCCGAACGGCTCCTGGCCATGGTCGGCGAGCCGATGCGCCGAGTGTTTTTTGCCGAAGCGGGCTCGGCCGCGATCGAGATTGCGCTGAAGCTCTCGTTTCACTACTGGCGCAATGTCGGACAGCCCAAACGCAAGCGCTTCCTGGTACTCGACCAGGGCTATCACGGCGAAACCATCGGCGCCCTGTCGCTGACCAGCGTGAGTCTGTATCGAGACACCTACGGCGAACTGCTGCTGGAACCGCTATTTGCGCTCAGTCCGGATTCGCGTTTAGCCGAGCCCGGCGAAAGCGCCGCAGACTATGCCCTGCGCTGCGCCGACCAACTCGAAGCGCTGCTGGCTGACAATGACGGCGAGGTTTGCGCGGTGGTGTTGGAACCGCTGGTGCAGTGCGCCGGCGGTATGGCGATGTATCCGGCCAGCTATCTGCGCGCGGTTCGAGCAGTCTGTGACCGCCAGCAGGTCCACCTGATCGCCGATGAGATCGCCGTTGGACTGGGTCGTACCGGTACGCTGCTGGCATGCGATCAGGCGCAGATCCGTCCCGACATCTTGTGCATCGGCAAAGGCCTGAGCGGCGGCACCCTGCCGCTGGCTGCAGTGCTGGCACCGGAATCCATCTACCAGAGCTTTCTCGGCGAATATGGCTCAGGCAAAGCCTTTCTGCACTCACATAGCTATACCGGCTTTGCCATCGGCTGCGCGGCGGCGTTGGCGACGATGGACCTGCTGGAAGCAGCTCAACAAGGGCTCCCGCAGCGCGGCGAAAGGCTCGGACAGGCCTTAAGCGAACTCGCCGATCATGCGCACACGCGGCACTATCGACGCAGTGGTCTGATCGCTGCAGTCGATATGGTTTGCGCCAATGGCCAGCCCTTCCCAGCCGAGCAACGGCGCGGTCTGGCGGTCTACCGTCACGCCCTGCAAAGTGGCGTCGTGCTGCGGCCGTTGGGCGACACCGTGTACGCCTTTCCTCCGCTCAGCATTAGCGACGATGAAATCGACACGCTTGCCCAAGTCGCGCTGGAATCGGTCCATGCCGCGACGCGCTGACCGCCACTAGGAACCTGGATGCGCCTAACCCGAGTCTACGTCGATTCCGAACTAGCTATCGATAGCCTGATCGACCTACCCAAGCCAGTAGCCCAGCACCTGTTCAAAGTACTGCGGCTGCGAATTGGTGCCGCGGTGGTGCTGTTCAATGGCGACGGTAACGACTACACGGGTGTGCTCGACA
>QIMA01000055.1 GCA_003233535.1 Rhodanobacteraceae bacterium | reverse complement strand
CATGTTCAGATCCCGCCGCTCAACCACTAACGCAGGGGCGATCACCAGCCAGTACAGTAGCTGCGCGGCGGCGATCGCCAGCAGCAGCTGATGGCTGTGCCGCCAACGCCCGCTGCCGGTGGTTTTGGTTGTCGATCGGTCAGCGTCGAGATTCATTCCGGTCTGGCAATTCGGGTATGACAAGAGCCTGCGCACTATGGTCTATCCCATGGTCGCTCGGCGAGGTCTCTTGCGCGTTACCTTACGGTGACTGTTGCCGTGCCGCCCTCGAAGCTATTCTCAAACAAACTCTCCCGAGCGTCCAGCAGCAGATAGGCTTCACCGCGCTGAGCGCTGCCGGGTGCATCAACGCCCAGTGATCCCAACAGCAGATCTTCGCGACCGTCTCGATTAAAGTCGCCAGCGGTATGCGACATGCCAAACCCAAAAAAGTCGCCGGCGGCGATACCGTTGAGCTCGATCACCGTGCGCAGACTGCGGTCGCCGAGGTCGATGAGCGTGGCCGAGTTGCCGGGTCCGCCGAGAAACACGTAAGCCCGGCCGATGTTGTTGCCCGGCAGGCCGTCGGCCGCATGGGCGCTGACTAACAGGTCGTCAAAACCGTCATTGTCGATGTCGCCAACACTGCCCATCGCGGTTGCAGCCGCATCGCCGGCGGCAGCGCCGACCAATCGGCGCACCCGGCTGGCGCCGTCGAAGTCATTGATACTCCGACTGAAGCTGGTTTCGTTAGACGCCGCGCCGCGGATTAGGTAGGCGCCGCCAGCGCGCGCACGGGCTAAGAAGGTGCCCCATTGCGCACCAATGGCCAGATCGATTTGCCCGTCACCATCGAAGTCGCCGCCAGCAACTGAGGTGCCGAGTCGACCCGCGGTCAGTTCCGGATCGCTGCCACTGACAACCTCCAAAGCTTGGGATTCATCAAGCGTGCTGACGACAAAGACCGAGCTGCCCAAAGGGCTGCGACCGTTGGGCCGGTCGCCGTAGATCACGTAGGCGCGGCCGCGCTGGCCGTCGGCAAAAGGTGCGCCGACCATGAAATCGGGCGTTCCATCGCCGTTGTAGTCTTCGATTCCCCGCACGGAGAAGCCCAGTCGACTGCCGGACGCCGGGCCATCAAAGGCCAACTTGCGCGGGCTGCTGCTCACATCCAACGTGTCAATTGCCACGCTGCCGACGGGCCGAGATGATTGTCCTAGAACCAGATGCACGCGCCCCCTGGAGTTACTGCCAGCAGCAAAATCGCCGATCAGCAAATCGCTGAAGCCGTCGTCGTTGTAGTCGGTGTGCGAGACGGACCAGCCGAGTTCCGTGTTGCTGGTTGGAGTCAGCGCAAAGACGCTGCCGGCCGGCGGCGAGTCCAGATCCAAAATGGGCGCAAAGCTGGTTGACCCATATACTAGCGTCGTGGGCGCCCCGGTGTTGGGTGTCCCATTGCTGGCGGCACCGATCAACAAATCATCGAGATTGTCGCCGTCAAAGTCACCCGCCGCCGATACGCTCCAACCCAACAAACGGTCGCCGCTGCGGCCTTGGATAATGAAACCATTGCTGCCGTTGAGCGAGCTCAGGTCGAAATCGCGCATGGCAAAGGGCGTAGCGGTTCCGAACACTACGTAAATCCGCCCAGCCACCGGGTTGGCACCCCGATTGGCGCCAACCGCGGTGATCGCGATGTCGTCAAAGAGATCGCCGTTGATGTCGCCGACAAAATCCACAGCGCGACCGGCTTCGTCTGTGGCCGCCTCTCCTAACAAGGCAATCCCAGCCGGCGGTTGCAAATCGGCGATGTCCAGTCCCACTGCCGGTGCGCTGCACAAGCTCAGTACGGCGGCTAGCGTTAAGGTCCCGAGTATCGGGTTCAGGTGCTTCACAATTTGCTCCAGGTCGAGACGATGTGGTCAGTATCGGCAGCCTGGGAGGGCCTGCGAATGCCATGGATATGGTGTGTGGCGTCCGCCGTCGTTCCAGCCTTGGCGACGCCGCGTATGCATTCGCGCTTCCGCGTATCGATCAGGCGCGCGTCACCTTGTAGGTGTCTATGCAGTGAGAGTGCCTGGGGCGGTCTCGCACTGTTGCCGGCTGCGCACTTAGTGGACGCAGATTACCGTCGACAAGCAAACGTGATGCCTGAGAAAAACGGCCATTTCGCGCGCAGGAAGCCGTTCGCAACGGATCTAGCTTTCAACCCGACCCGCGACGCCAATGTGCCGGACTCTGACCAACCAGCGATTTGAAGGCACGACTAAAAGCGGCGACATCCTGGTAGCCGATTTCCGACGCGACTTCACTCAGCGCGATTCCAGTTCCGCGCAAGCGTTGGCAGGCGACGGTCATTCGCCAGCGCGCGACATAGGACATTGCGCTTTGTCCCGTCAGTTGGCGAAAGCGGGCGGCGAAGCGCGATGGCGACAGCGAAACCGTTTGTGCCAACTTCGGAACGCTCCAGGCAGCATCGGCGTAAGACGATCGCCGTCATCGACGCCAATAGACGTGACGCCAGGATGGCAGCCAAAGCTGGCCACCCGCTTGTTTTCGCCGATGCGTTGGGTCCGCAGCCGCGTGACAGACACGAGCGCGTGACTATGAGCGGGGCGAAACGACAAAGGCCCCACCCGACTACCGCTCGGGCGGGGCCAGTGCTACGGCCCTACGGCAGCCACTGCACCTGTGCGTTGGTCACGTAGAACGTAAAGTCCTTCTGATTATCGGTTGCATGACCAAAGAAATAGCCGGTCAGCTCCGACGGGAAGGGGCTGTCCTTCGGGTAGACGCCGGCCGCATGCCAGTTGGTTGAGACCATCAGCGCGTTGTTTGCGACATCGCGAATGGTGTAGGTCAGTTGACCGCTGTCCGATACGGTCATGACAAAGCGGTACTGACGGTTATTGCGGAGATCACCGTAACTTTGGGAGGGAGGGATCACATGGTTGCCGGCCGGCCACCAGGCTTCCGACCCCATCTGAACGCCGCCGCAGCGACCGCAAGTGACGCCGAAGAGGGCCACGCCCAGCCCGCGAAAATACGAGCAGCTCGGATCGGGGACGCCGTTGGTGCAAACGGTGTCCACGTGCGGCTGACCTACGTTGAGATTGCCGTGCCCGCCAAAAGTCAGATGGCCGATGCCGCCGAAGAAGTCGGGGGTGGTGAAGGTCATGCTGATCCGCTGGCGGGTGTAGCCAGCCGGTCGATTAGTGCTGGACACCAGCTTGTGCGGGAAATAGTAGTCGCGGTAGTTGGCTGGCTTGGGACCGTCCCAGCATTGACCCGGCGCGTTGGAAGGACAGCGTAATCCGGCCACCCAGCCATTGTTCACGATCGGAAAAGCGGTGGCATAGACGTAGCCGGCAATGCCGTCATAGCCCCAGCCCTGCTGCCATAGCAAGATGACTTCGCTGAAGCTGCGAGTGTATTTGTGCACCTGATCCGCCGTCTGGCTGTTGAACTTGTTCATCCGGTGCAGCGCCACGCTGCCAGGAACCTGGGTGGTGTAGATGTAGCCCTCAACCCGCTCGTACACCCAGCCCATGCTCAGCACCAGCGCTGCTTCGCTGTCGTCGCTGGTATAAAGGTGGTTGCGCTGCGGAAGGCCTTTGTAGAAACGCTTAAAGGGTTTGGTGTTGGGCTGTTGCTTGGCTTCCAGATACGCTACGGCGCCCGTGTTGCTATAGCCATGGACACTGGTTGCTTCCTGCAGCTGCTGCGGATCGACAGTGTAGAAGTTGTCGTTAACTTGGCTGCTGTAGGCCGAATACAACGGCACAAAGGCGGGCTTGTTGATTAGCGGAACGGCATAGGCCTGCGCTGCCAGCAGCAGCGAGAGTGCCCAAAACTTCAGTAGCTGTTTCATCGAATCGGTCCGTTGGTTTGGATTAATAAATCGGGGTCTTGCACAAAAAGGACTCGGAATCCGCTAGCCAAACCTGTCACTGCTGCGCGCGACGAAAGGCAGGACAAACATCAGGGAGGACAAACATCAGGGACAGACGCTGTACGAAGGGGAGCGGTGATTCGGTGGCCGGACTCTTTCGGCTGCATCTCCCGAGGGGCAGTTCTCGGGTACTCGACGACGATTTCGAGGTCAACGCGACTCTTGGATTGGCGTAGCAGCTGGAACAAGGCGGCCACTCCCAAAGCAGCCCGCCCAGCACAGCCGGATCGGGCTCTATGTTCGAAGAAACTGGCTAATCGGGACGTTCGAGTTCCATTACCGCGCGGATACCGCGCAGCCACTTTTGACCGAGTTGCTCAGTCAGATCCAAAAGTGAATCAACGCCGCCGATAGCGCGCCAGTAGATGCTCTCGGTACCGCGCACTTGGCCTTCCCAGCGCCGCCCAGCCCTCACGACCTCGATGCGCTCGCCTGCTTGCTTCCATTGATCGCTCTAGCCCGGATATTTCATAAACTTCACGCGCCCTCGCTAGGCCCTTGTGAACCACTACACCGCTCCTTTTAGAAAAACCACTGGGCAATCAATGTCCTGCGCGATCATCGCGCGAGTTCATGAAATATCCGGGCTAGTTGGTAATGAACTGAAGCTCAGTTTTCCTCATCGGTCGGGTTGCAGATAGAACGCCGCTCAGTTACCGCTTACACCATGCCTGCTGTTTTTAAGGCAGAGGCTCATGGATCGGTTCCCTACGGCAGCCATGGGGGAGTTTTGGCTGAAAGGGTCGAAACAGCCTTGGATATCGAAGTCGGGTTGGCTGAGACAAGTCGGGTCGCACCCACCTATGCCCAGGTCTCGACGATCAACGGCGCTTGAATTCGGTCGTAATGCCGACGATTGTTGGTGATCAGCTTGGCGCCAACGGACAGCGCCGATGCGGCAATCATCATGTCAATTTCGCCAATCGGTTGGCCGCTGCTGATGAGCTGGTGACGAATGTCGGCGTACCAGTCGGCCGCATCGGGGTCCCATGCCAAGGTACGGATTACTTTAAGAAACTGCAGAACCGCCAGCTGCAACCGATGGTTGGGCGGCAGTCGTTTGAGGCCGTACATCAGCTCTGCGCGAGTCATCACCGAGATACAAACCATCGACGGCACTAGCGCCGCAAGCTTTCGCTCGACCGACGGCGACTTGCCCTTGATCAGGTAGCTGACCGTGTCCGTATCGAGCAGATGAAGCACGCTCAATGATTCTCAGGGTCGTCGAACACTCCAGGTGCTGCTGAAGCCGTATTGAGCGGGCGCTCGCTAAGGAAGCTGTCCGGCACATCGACGCTTCGCAGCAGCGCGAAAAACTCGCCCCAAGCTTTGGCCCCGGGACGATTGGAGAGCACGACGTCACCCGTCACATCGTCTCGCGTCATATAGACCTGGTCCCCCTCAAAGCGAAAATCTGCAGGCAACCGAACAGCCTGGCTTGCGCCGTTCTTGAACAACTTTGCGATTCGCGTCTCGTTCATCTTGAGGTCCTGTGACCAGCCTGTGTTTGGATAATATATACCTATAGATATACAAACGCTTTTTTGGGACGATCGGGAGGGGGATGATCAACCAAAACCAGGACATGTAGAAGGTTACCGTCGGCGCAGGCTGGCGATCAGCGCATGCCTGAGGTGTGAAGAACACCGGAAAGCCGTTTGCGGGAAAACTGCATGGACGGTTTGATGACGGCGGGCGGGCGCGAGCCTGTCCTCTACCCATTGATTTCGCCATACTGGAAGCATCTTGCTGGACACGCCGACTTCGCCGAATCTTGGTCTCTGGCGGTGACTTTTCGATTTGGCGGTACTATCGCGGCTATCGAGTCCCTCCTTTGGGTATCGGAAGCACTAGACCAGTCGAGGGCTTGCGTGAAAACCGGTTTCTCCCATTCGCCTAATTCGTACCGGACTGACCCCGCCGTGCCAGCCTTCGATGACAGTGGCCCAGTAACCGTCATGGACGGCGAATGCGTGCTGTGTGGGTTTGGCGCTCGTTTGCTCGCAAGGTTCGATAAGGCCGCGGAGTTTCGGATCTGCCGGGCCCAGACCGAGCTCGGACGATCTCTGTTTCTGCACTATGGGCTGTCGCCTGACGACCCGGAGAGCTGGCTTTACTTGGTCGATGGCCGAGCCTACACCTCGCTCGACGCCGTGATCCGTGTCGGCAATCGCGTTGGTGGGTTTGGGCTGCTGCTGCAACCGCTGCGCTTGTTGCCGCGCGCCCTGCAGGATTGGCTGTATCGACTAGTTGCCACTAACCGGTACCGGTTGTTCGGACGCACCGACATGTGCGCCATCCCCGATCCGGGGCTACGTGCGCGGTTGATCGAATGAGGGTCGTCGTCCTCGGCGGCTACGGCGTTTTCGGCTCCCGGCTCGCCGAGCTTCTCGTCCGAGATGGCCACGATGTCGTAATCGCTGGACGAGATGCAGGCAAGGCAAGAGCCTTTGCCGAACAGCTTTCCTGCAAGCACTTGGTACTGGATCTTCATGCCGATCCGGAGGCGGTCTTCGGTGCGTCGCCGAATGTCGTCGTGGATGCCGCCGGTCCGTTCCAGGCCTACGGCCGCGACCCCTACGTTATTGCTCGACTTTGTCTGGAGCACGGCGCGGACTATCTCGATCTATCCGACGACGCAGCGTTCACGGAGGGGATCGCCGTGCTGAATGCTCGAGCACTTCAGAGCGGGCGCCGGCTGCTGTCTGGTGTGTCGAGCGTGCCCGGCGTTTCGTCGGCTGTGGTCGCAGATCTCTGCGCCGGGCTCGACGAAGTCCTGCTCATCGACACGGCTATCCTGCCGGGCAATCGTGCGCCGCGCGGAACGTCGGTAATGTCGAGCATCGTAGGCCAGCTCGGAACCAAGTCCCAAGTGTGGCGCGGCGGAATGTGGCGTGATCAGCGCTGCTGGACGGACCCTCTGCGGGTGAAACTTGCTCAGGATCTTGCGAGAACCGCGCGGTTCATCGAGGTGCCCGACATACGGCTGTTCCCCAAGTTCTTCGGGGCCCGGTCCGTAATGTTCCGTGCGGGCATGGAGCTTGGCGTGCTGAATATTGCTATGCGCTTGATCGGGGTTGTGCGGCGACGGTGGCAGTTCGGCGTCACTAGTCAGCGAGCGGAGTTCTTGTGTCGGCTCGCCAACCTCTTTCTTCCATTCGGAACCGATCGCGGTGGGATGCGGGTTGCTGTCGTGGGCCGAAGCGGCCAGACAGTCATCCGGCGCGAGTGGCGTCTGATCGCAG
>QIMA01000580.1 GCA_003233535.1 Rhodanobacteraceae bacterium | reverse complement strand
AAATGCTCGATCGGAATCCAGTTTTGAATCTCCGGCGAGCCGGCGCTGGTCATGGTGAAGGTGACCGAACCGAAAGCCAGGGTGGCCGGTACGAATCGGCGTGGAATGTCCGCTTGGCGAAATAGGCTCAGCGCCATCGGGTAGACCGAGAAAGCCACGACGAACAGGCTCACCCCGCCGTAGGTGAGGACCGCGCATGCCGCCACCACCGCCAGCGCAGCGCGGCGTATGCCCAAGTGCCCGGTAATCCACTCGGCAACGCTATCTGCGGCGCCGGACGCTTCCATTAGCTTGCCGAACACGGCGCCGAGCAAGAACATGAAGAACCAGCTGGCGATGAAACCGCTGAAGCCCTGCATGTAGGCGCTGATCAAGTCGCTGTCTCCGGCCGGCGACAGCGCGGGCAGCAGCGCAATATCGCTGGTTAAGGCGACGATCAATGCGCAGATCGGCGTTGCTACAAACAGACTGGCACCGCGCAGGGTGAGCCCTATCAGTAGCGCTAAGGCGAGCAGTAGTCCGACTAGACTCACGCGTTGATCTCCGCTTGCTAAGTGCCGATCGGCCCGCCTGTAATCAGCGCGCACCGCTCGGCATTCGGGTGACCATAGTCTGGCCAGCGGCGGCGGGCCGGAACTGTACCAAGGTACAACTGTGATCTGGCCCGCGCTTGCCTACAGTGCATTGCATCCGCCGTGCGCCGTCGCGGCCAATCGTTACGCCTGCAAGGGGTCCCGAGCATGATATTCAAACCGACCACATTGGCCGTCTCACTGGCCGCCGCGATCGCCACCCTCGGGGCTCTGCCGACTATCGCGCTCGCCCAGCCCGATCCGGCACCCGCGCCGCAAAGCGACACAGATCGCAATGGCGACGCGGGCCCGGATCGCCCCTCTACGTTGGACCCAATGACGGTTACTGCGCGGCGTCGGGCGGAGTCCGCACTAGACGTACCGGTGGCGATTAGCGCCTTCGATGCAGAGGATTTGATTGAGCTGCAGGCCAATAGCATCGCTAGCCTGCAGGGGGCAGTGCCGAATCTGAATATTGTGCAGGGACGTGGGTCGGCCAACAGCGTGAACGTGTTCATCCGTGGCATCGGCCAGCCCGATGCGCTACAGACCTTTGATCCGGGTGTGGGCATATACGTCGATGACGTCTACTACTCACGGATCAACGGCGCCATGTTCAGCCTGTTTGATGTTGAACGAGTTGAAGTACTGCGTGGTCCGCAGGGAACGCTGTACGGCAAGAATTCCACCGGCGGCGCTATCAAACTGGTCACCAAGGACGCGGTCGAGTCGCCTGAAAGCAGCTTGGAATTCGTCGCTGGCAACTACGGTCGTTTAGAGGGCCGGGTCTACACGGCCATGCCGCTGGGTGACACGGCGGCCATTAGCGTCGCCGCCGTGATCGCCGACAACGATGGCTATGTGGAGGACCCAGTTACCGGTCGCGATTACAACTCTGACGGCACCGAAGCATTTCGCACCAAGCTCAGCTGGTCACCCAACGATCGATTCCGCAGCACTTTTAGTGTCGATTACACCCATCAGGACAATCCCTTGACGCTGGGCCGCCCAGAAGCGCCGCTAGTGCAGATTGATCTGGCGCTGGGCGCGCAGGTGCTGCTGCTGCCCGATGGCGGCGAATACAACTTCGAAACGCGCACTTCGCTGCCCGGTAACTTCGGCCAGAAACTGCGTCATCGCGGTGCTTCCGCGAATTTGGAGTATCAGCTGTCCGACAGTTGGCTGCTGAAGAGCATTACCTCCAAGCGCTGGCTGAATACCTCGTCCTACATCGACATTGACGCCAGCGAGTTTGAAATAGGCGACGTGCTGGTGTCGATCGACCAAGACCAGTTCAGTCAAGAATTCCAGCTGCAGTTCGACAACGGCGAGAACCTGAGCGCCGTCTACGGTTTGTACTATCTGCGCGAGAACGTGCCATCGCATCAGGAGGCCTACGCTGACGATTTCCTTGCCTTGGGCGGTACGCCGCTGAGTTTTTTGCGAACCATTGACGATGACCTGACCACGACCAGCGTCGCGCTATTTGGTCAGGTCAACTGGCAGTTTGCACCGGACTGGAGCGCGACCGTCGGGCTGCGCTACACCGATGAAGACAAAGACTACAAGCGCACCACCAGCACCTTCTCCAATTTCGCCGCGCTCAACGGTACCTTCGCCTTCGAAGCCGAAGATTCCTGGGATGCCTGGACGCCGTCGCTGAGTTTGCAGCGTGCGCTCAACGACAACAGCATGATCTACGCTTCGGCCAATCGCGGATTCAAATCCGGCGGCTTCAACGGCCGCGCAAATTCGGCGGCCGACGTCAGTAGCTTCGATCCGGAATCCGTGTGGACTTACGAGGCGGGCTGGAAATTCAGCTCAGCCAACCGTCGCTTGCTCGGCAGCCTGACCGCTTTCCACAGCGAGTATAAAGACTTCCAGGCCCGCGTGTCCGAAGTGCAGAATCCGGGTGCACCTATCCCGACCTTCTCTTTTCCAGTGCTTAATGCCGCCGAACTGTCGATCACCGGTTTTGAGCTGGAAGGCACGGCGCTGATCGGTGAGGGCACGCGGCTGTCTGGGCAACTGGGTCTGCTCGACGCTGAATATGATGAGTTCGTTGACCCGCGAGTGGACGCCAATCCGGCCTTAGCCAACCTGCACGATAACGTGCCGTTCTCGCCTGAGATCACCGCGCGGGTAGCGCTCAGCCATGCGTTCTTTCTTGCTAACGGCGGCATGCTCACCGTCGGTGGCGACGTGTCCTACCGCGATGACGTTTGGCTCAGCGTGGACAATCGCGACGTGCTCAAGCAGGACGCCTACACGCTGGTCGGTCTGTTCAGCACCTGGGACAGCCCGGATGGCAACTGGCAGATTCGCGGCGGCGTGCGCAACGCTAGCGACAAGGTCTACAAGACCGACGCGCAGGAGTTCTCCAGCGTCGGTAACATCCAGACTGCCTACTACGGCTGGCCCCGGCACTACTATGTCGCGGTTCGCTACAACTTTTTCTAGCGCATTCGTAGGGCGGCCGTCCGCTGCAGTCGGACGGCACGCACTGCGTACACGTTGAGCAGCTCACGTGAGTCGCGCCCGAACGGGACGGGACTTCCGTACGGATCTGGCACACGCTTAGCGAGCAACCGTCCCAACGTTGCGCGGTCACGTTAGTTGTTCAACCTAGCCTCGGCGGCACCCAGATCGCCTTGGCTGCGACCAAAGCGCTCGTCGCTCACTCTTTGCTATTGAGCGACCCCATTCCAGCGAACGCAAACGGGCTTTTCGTCCACTCATGACTTCCAGCCCATGTGTGAATTGGTGATGTAGTTAACCATATCACCACACCACGACAACAAGCCCGGAGCAAAGCATGAGGACTCACCTGCGCACGTTGGCCGTCGCCCTGGCGATTGCCGCCGCACCGGCGGTTTACGCCCACGATGATGACTGCAATTTCGATAGCGATTACGACTTCACGATCAGCGACGATGCGCTGATTTTCGAGCGCGAAGCGGGCAGTCCTGAACGGGTCGAGTTTCGTCAGGGCCAAGTCTGGGTCGACGGCCGTCAGCAGTCCCTAACCGCCGCGGATCGTGTCCGTGTACTGCAGTTTGAGAACGACGCGCGGGCGATTGTTCCAGAAGCTAAGGCCATTGCTGTCGAAGCGATTGATCTTGCTGGCGCCGCGCTTGAGCAAGTTGCGACGGCTTTTACCAGTGGCGAGAATCGCGAGCGGATCATTGATCGGGGTAATCAGCTGCGGTTGCAGCTGCGAGAGCGCATCGCGGCGGCTGACTCGACCGCGACTTTTGATGAAGCCGAATTCGAAGACGCGATCGAAGAGATTGTCGAAAGCGCCATTCCGGAACTGGTTGGCGGCATTGCTGCCATGGCGATGAAAGCGGCATTTAGCGGTGACGAGAGCATGGTCAGCGAGATCGAAGCCAAGGCTGAACAGCTTGAGTCCACGATTGAGCGCGAAGTGGAAGCACGCGCTGAACTGATCGAAGCCCGTGCAGACGTGCTTTGCGAACGGGTTCGCGATTTAGACAAGATTGAGTCGCAGTTTGAGTTCGCCATGGCCGACGGCCGCAGCTTAGATCTGCTGCAGACGGACGGTCATTAGGTCCTTCTTGATATCAGCGACTTGGGAAAGTAGGCCGGCAAGGGACCCATGGATGGGTCCCTTGTTTGTTAGTGTGGTGTTCTACGCTGTTTGAGATTTAAGCGATGTTCGGTACGAAGCCTTTTATGGCCATCAGTCAGTGCGTCCATTGTAGATGTTTCGATCGTCTTCGCGGTTCGCTCCTGAGTAGGAGCGTGCTTGCACGCGATGCGGCGCACTAGCGCCGCCTTGACGTTCCCCGTTAAAGCAGAGGATCGCGAGCAAGCACGCTCCTATCACAGAGCATGTCCGAATACTCGAAAAACTGCCCTAACCCGGATATTTCATAAACTTCACGCGCCCTCGCTAGGCCCTTGATCGCCCAGCGATTTTTCCTCAGTCGGGTGTATGAACCACTACA
>QIMA01000318.1 GCA_003233535.1 Rhodanobacteraceae bacterium | reverse complement strand
CGGTGATCCCTACAAGGACACCGCTGGCCCAGCCATCAATCCGTTGATCAAGATCATCAACATCGTTGCGCTGTTGATCATCCCGTTGATCGCAGGCTCATCTGCCGTCTAGATTCGGCATTCGTAGCTAGCAAAAACCCCGCCTAGTGCGGGGTTTTTGCGTTTAAGGGCCCTACTCTAATCTACGCCGCCTTGACGTCGTACAGCCGCCAGTGTTCGCCGATCAGCAAATGCAGTCGGTGCTTGATCAAGGCATGTGGCAAATCGGTAACGATGGTCATGTCGACACGGCTGCGCACGGTTTTGGCGCTCACCTCAGCCTGTGCATCAAGCAGGCCCATTTGCGGGTCTACTTCGTCGGGCTCTTCCTGCTCGAGCCGCCAGCGCTCGAAGAGCGCGGTTTCGCGCAGCGCAGTACCGACCGCAGCGGCCAATCCCTCCACTGTGGCACCGTCAAAGGACATATCCGGATCCGCGCCGCGAGCCAGCGTCAGGTCATCGATCCGGATGTAGTAACGCTGCTGATTCTTGCTCATACGCCCTCCATGTGTGCATTCGCAATAGTGACGAACAAGTTCCGATTGCCCCATAGGCTACGCGACCAAGAGCGCGGATAAAAAGCAGCCAACGGCCGACGAGCAGCGCATCGCGGCTTGCAACGCCTGGGAGCCAACACCGTTCTACGACTCGACATTAACTCCTGAACTCCTGGCGCGACGGATCGACATTACGGTGATGTCATCGGACTGCTCAGCGCCGTTGGCGTGGTCTCGAACGGCCTGCAGCACCACTTCGTTCTGCACCTTTACGGGCTCTCCAACCAGCCCGACCAGCAATTCTGTCAACCGATCATCACCCAGCTGTTCGTTAGTCGGACTCATTGCTTCATTGACCCCATCGGTGAACATGTAGAACACCTCATTGGGCTGCAAAACGGTCGACGCGCAGCTGAATTCCAGGTCAGGCATCGCGCCGATCGGCACGCAGTCTGCGTCCATCAGCAGTCGGTGCTCGCCCTCGGCAGTCAAAATATAAGGGTGGTTGTGGCCGGCATTGCTGTAAACCATCTCGCCGTTGCGGGTATCCATCACCGCCAAGAACACCGTAACGAACATGGCCGCAGCATTGTCGTAGGCCAGCTCATTGTTCGCGCGCATCAACACATCGTCAGGCGCGCAGTTGACGCTGGCAAATGCCTTAATCAACGCTTTGCTCTTGGCCATGAATAATGCTGCCGGGATGCCTTTGCCAGACACGTCGGCAATCACCAAACACCAACGATGCTCATCGACCGGGAAGAAGTCATAGAAGTCGCCGCCTACTGCCTTGGCCGGTACCAAAATGGCGTGCAGGTCGAACGGTCCGCTGCCTGGCTCCGGGAACTCATTGGGCAGCATGCTCATCTGGATGTTGTTGGCCAGCTTCAGCGCCGAGTCCATGCGTCGCTTTTCGACGTAGGATTCGGTCAAACGCGCACGCTCAAAGGCCATCTGCATCTGACCGGTTAGGGCCTCTAGCAAGATCTCGTCATCTTCGTCGAAAGAGCGCGAGCCGATCTTGTTGATCACCTGGACTACGCCCAGCACCGTGCCATCTTCTGCCAACACTGGCGCGGCGAGGATATTGCGAGTTCTGTAGTCGTTCTTGATGTCGAAGCTGCGATCGAAGTCCGGATCTTGATAGGCATCCAAGACATTACTGAGTTTCTTCGAGCGAGCCACCCTGCCGACCACGCCGGCACCTTCAGGCACGGTGAAGGTCTTCGCTTCCATGCCCTGCATGACCTGCCCGACCAAGCACTTTCGACCCGGATCATAGAGGAAAAAGCTGCAGCGCTCTGCGTTCATGATCGCGCTGGTTTCCGAGATGACCGTGGGCATCAGTTCGGAGACCCCCAGCTTCTGTGCAAGCGCCCGAGATATGTTCAATAGTGCGTTCACGGTGGTTAATTGGCGACCCAGATCATTCTTGTTGCGGTCACTGCACCGCACCAACCAAACGCCGATACCCACCAAGAGCGCCAACAACACGCCGATAATCCCACCGTAGGTAATCGCCTTGCGGATCGTTGCTAGACGCTTTTCGTAATCGCCCTTGGTCAGATCCAAGGCCAAAATACCCACGAATTCGCCTTGTTTGCTGAACAGCGGCAGGTATCCGCCGATGCAGCCATCTACGCACCATTCGTCAAAATAGAAGTTCTCCGAAACAACGGCCTTGCGCGTGTCGAAGGCCTGTGAGATCTCGGGTGGAGCCTCCGCTGCGGGATATTGCTCCATAACGCCGACGCTATTGTCCTCCACTTTCGGATCGGTGGGCGTTGGCGTCACGTCGTAAATGAAATAGATCTTGCCGTCTCGGCGAATCGCCGTGTACAGATAGGCGATCTGCGGGTCGGCCTGTTTTGCCGCGATCAGTGGCGCCAATGCCTGCTGGTAGGCATCGGAGAACTCGTCTTCGGGCTTGGTGAACTGCTGATGCACCTCCATGTCCAGACTGCTGGCGGCCATTCGCGCCGTTCTCAGCAATCCAGCGCGAATTTCATCCTTGAGTGCGCGCTCGGACACGCGCGACTGGAACATTCCGGCCGGTATCAGCACCAGCAACACCGCCAGCGTCGCTAGGATGCCAAGCAAGGCCGGCGGCATTCCGCGCACCCGCCGCTGTAGCTGACGATCCATAGGCATCGGCGCTGGCTGCTGACTCATTACGACAATCCTTGGTTGCTCAGTAGCGCACAGTGTTATGAAAGCGTGCCCAAAACAAGTCGCGCGGCCTTGCTCATTGTCGCTTGATCAGGCTCATTGTCGTTTGATCACCAACAACGTGATGTCATCGAACACCTCTTGCTCGCCGATGAAGCGGCGCATGTCCGTGATCACGGCATCAACGATCTGCTGGGCACTTCCCTGCCGCTGCGTCGCCGCGAATTCGCTCAAGCGCTCGATCCCATAAAACTGCTTCTGCGTATTTTCCGCTTCGGTTATGCCGTCGGTATGCAGCAGCAACACCTCACCGAGCTCCAGTCGCAGCTCAATGCTGGAGAGAAAATCAGCGATATCTGCGTCCAGTGCCAGCGGCATGCCCAGCGCCATCGTGTCAATCTGCTCAACCTCGCCGCTACCTCGAATTAGCAGCAAATCCTCGTGCTGACCGGTGACTACAAACTGCCCCTGCCCGTGATAGTCCAGCAGCGACAGCGACATGATGCGGTGTGTTTCCGAGCGCTGCATGTTTTCAAACAGGAGCCGATTGACTAGCGCTAGAAACGCGTGACGATCGCGTTCCCCACTCAGCCACAGTGTGCGCACAGCGGTTTGCACCATCAGCATCACCACACCGCTCTGCAGGCCATGGCCAGAAACATCACCTATGGCAATCTTGACCAGCCCTGCTTCGCTGGGCAAGAAATCGTAGTAGTCACCGCCCACCTCGTCGGCCGGGTTCATGTAGACAGCCACGTCCAACTCGGCGACGCTAGCAAGCTCGGCTGGACGCGGCAAGACCATCGCCTGCAGTTCCTTGGCGACATCCAACTCCGCCCGCATGCGCGTGTTTTCGCTGCGTAGACGCTTGTTCAGCGCATTAATCTCGGTATTCGCCGACTCCAGCTGCACCGTGCGTTCGGCAACCAGCGCTTCGAGGTTATTGGCGTAGTCGGCAATGCGATCAACCATGGCATTAAAGGTGTTCGCCAGATCACCCATTTCATCGTTACTGGTAACTTCGACATGGACATCAAAGTCGCCGGTACTGACTCGGTCTGCGCCCAGGGTGAGCGCGCGCAAGGGTCGGTTCAGCGGCGCCGCCAGCAGCCACGCCAGCAGCGCGGAGACCAACACAGCGCCCACCGTGAGTCCGGCAGCGACGTAGCGCAACTGGCGCAGTTTGTTGGCATCGCCAGTTTCCAAGTAATCAACGCCCAATGCAGCTATGACCGTGCCATCACGGTCCTTGATCGGCACGGACGCTGATATAAACGTGCCCCAGCGGTCCGAATACCAGTCGTCAGAGGTGTGGATTTGGCCATCCTTGAACGGTTCCACCATGGCCGGGAAAGCGTCCGGCGGCGAATAAATCGTGCCAATCCGGTTGCCCTCTTCCTCAGCGGATATCAAGCCATTGTTATTGGCGTCATAATCCTCGTAATCGGCATCCACCAGAAACATCACCACGCGATGCTTGGGCGCTTCCGGGACCGCCACCATCAGATAGGCGAAGGAGATCATCGGCTCATCGCCGCCCTCGGCTGACTGGGTCAATTCGCGTAACTCGGAGGTGTTGCGAGTGCTCGACGCTTTGATTCGACGCAGGAGCTGAACCAGACGCTGAAAACGCGGGTCCGAGTGCAACTCGAGAGCACGCGGCTCCTCCAGAGCTTCCCAAGTGTCGCCCGGCTCCAGATTCAGGTCGTTTTCGGTCCGCGGCTTACCATCGGCAAGCACTTCGGCGGTGAGGCTCTTGATCGCGTCTCGATCAGACTGCTCGAACAGGAAAGTGCCAGCATGGCTAACGTCGACCAAACGGCCGTTCATCGCCCGCAGCAG
>QIMA01000170.1 GCA_003233535.1 Rhodanobacteraceae bacterium | reverse complement strand
AATGCGGCGCCCGAGTACTCAACATGGAAGCCAGCAACGATTTCACTCTCACCTTCGGCGACGTCAAACGGCGCTCGATTGGTCTCGGCGACACCGGAAATAAAGTAGATGACTGCCAAGGGCAGTAGCGGTAGCCAAAACCACTCGAAGAAGCCAGCGTTACCGGATTGTGACTCGACGATGGTGGTCAGATTCAGGCTGCCGGAGGCGACTAGTACCCCGACCAGCGCAAAGCCCATCGCGATTTCATAGGAAACAATCTGCGCGGCTGAACGCATGGCGCCGAGAAACGCGTATTTCGAGTTTGACGCCCAGCCGGCGATCAGCACGCCGTACACGCCCAGCGACGTCATCGCCAGCAGATAAAGCAGACCAGCGTCGATATTGGACAACGCGCCAATCAATCGACCATCGTCGAAAGGAATCACGGCCCAGGCTGCAAAGGCAGGCGCCAGCGTCAATATTGGGGCCAGGAAAAACAAAAAACGATTGGCGTTGGTGGGTAGCACCAACTCCTTAAACAACATCTTGAACACGTCAGCGAAGGGCTGGGCCAAGCCGAACGGGCCAATCTGATTGGGTCCGATCCGCGATTGCATGCCGCCGATGACGCGGCGTTCGGCCAGCGTGTAGAACGCAACCGTAACAATTAGCGGGATCGTTACGCAGAGAACCTTGAACAGGGTCCATGCCAGGAGCAGCAGATTATCCATTGCCTTGCTCCTGATCGTGGCCGAGCTTGATGCGTGTGCCGGTGCGTAGCCCGGTTAACGTCGCGGCCAGTTCATTGGGCACATGGACGGCACCTCTGGCGACTCGGTCATCGATCATAACCGCGACTTCGCGACCGTCCGCTAAGCGAGTATGCGCTGACTCGGAAAGGCCTAGGCGCTGTGCTTCCGCAGAATGGATACGCATAACCGCATGCCCACAGTGCACCGTGCGTTGCAGTGGCTGGGCATGCCGCAGCACTGCATCACCGGCGTAGATAGAGACCGTGACGGCCGCTTCTAGGCCAGTTCCATCAACATCCTCGGCGATTACCTCATCGATTCGATAATCGTGCTCAGTTGCGTTGGCTAAGACATCGTCGATCCGCGTTTGCAGTTCACTCAAGTCGCTGAAATCGAATCCAGCTACGTCCATCCTGCCGCCCATCGCACGCAGCGCGCGCCAGCCTGGGCGAGCGTCGCCGGGTAATTTGGCAGCCGCTTTTTGCCGCTGAATGTCGCCTTGTGCGTTGACATAGGTGCCGTCGATTTCGGGCATCAAACCAATTGGCAACACAACGTTCGCGTGCGCGGAAAGCGTGGGGTGGTTGTAGCTGGCAAAGGCAATAACGACGTCGGCCTGCGCTAGCGCGGAAACCGCATCGCCGCTGAGGGCAAAGTCTTCCGGGGCCTCGGCGCCGTACAGAATGTAGGCGCGCCGAGGCTGTTCAATCATTTCTACCGCGTCCAGTCCTGCGCGGTCAGAAGGTGCACCTCCGGCCAGGCGATGCGGAACCGCACCCAATCTCCAAGCGCCAACGGCGTTGGCCGAGTCAGCGATCTCGCCGACGCTGGCACCGGTGATCTGGCCCAGATGCGCTGCCAACTGTCGGAGTAGGCTAGCCTGCGGATGACGTACGGCGAAGTCACCCAGCAAGATGCGGGCGTCGGGCTTGCTTAGAGACGCAGCGAAAGCGCGGTCCTGGTCGGTCGCCGGGTTCGCCGCAGCGAGACCTGCAAGGTCCGCGGGCAGTGCGCTTTCGCTTGAATCGGCTGCTGCAACTAGCAGCCGTACTAAATGCTTGGGGAATTCACTCGGGGCACAAAGCTGTAGCCAATCGCAGTCGTAGACCGAATCGTGGCCGACTGCATGTAGGCAGCCGATGCTGGCTCCATGTTTCCAAGCCTCTCGCACCCGATGCGCGAGCATGGGCTGATCGTGACGTGGATAGCTGCCGATCAGCAGGATAGTCGGCGCTTTGTTGAGTGCTGCGAGGCTACCGCCTAGTGACGGCGAGGTTGGTAGACGGTGGCTGTCGCTTAGATCCAACTGGCGCAAGCGATGGTCGATATTCTCGCTCTGCATGCCGCGCACCAGAGCCTGCAGCAAGTAAAGCTCTTCGCTGCTGCTATGGCCGCTAACCAGTGTGCCGATCTGCTCGCCACCGTGCTCTGCTGCAACTTTTGTGAGCGCATCAATGGCCGCATCTAGCGCCGTATCCCAGTTCGCGGGAACCAGCTTGCCGTTCTCGGTGACCATGGGTAGTGTCAAGCGGTTGTCCGACTTCAAGCCTGCGTGCGAATACCTATCGCGATCGGCCAACCACACCTCATTGATATCTTCATTCTCACGTGGCACGCAGCGCATTACTTCACCGCGGCGCAGATGCAGCCAGAGGTTCGAACCGAGCGAGTCGTGATAGCCGATCGATGCCTTGGCGATCAACTCCCAGGGGCGGGCGCGGAAGCGAAAGACCTTGTTGGTGAGCGCTCCAACCGGGCAGACGTCGATAATGTTGCCCGATAATTCGCTCGCCAAAGAGCGGCCAATATAGGTGCTGATTTCCGTGTTTTCGCCGCGGCCCATACCGCCCATTTCCGTGGTCCCGGCAATCTCTTCCAGAAAGCGCACGCAGCGGGTGCAGTGTATGCAGCGAGTCATATCGGTTGCGACGAGTGGCCCCAAGTCTTCGTCAGCAACGACGCGCTTGCGCTCAGTGAACCGTGAAACCGAGCGGCCGTAACCCATGGCCACATCCTGCAGTTCACACTCACCGCCCTGGTCGCAAATGGGGCAGTCCAGCGGATGGTTGATCAGGAGGAACTCCATCACGTTGCGCTGGGCGTCCAAAGCGCGTTTGCTGCGCGTGTAGATCTTCATTCCGTCCATCACCGGCGTCGCGCAGGCGGGCATCGGTTTTGGTGCTTTCTCCACATCAACCAAGCACATACGGCAGTTAGCCGCGATGGATAGCTTTTTGTGATAGCAAAAGCGCGGCACGCTGCATCCCGCAGCATCAGTAAATTCAATAATCATCGCGCCCTTGGGCCCGCTGACCGGCTTGCCGTCAATCTCGACGTTGACGAGATCGGGCGCTTGTCCTTCCTTGGCTTGCGCGCTCATGCCGCCTTCCCCATTTTTTCCTCCACCAGCGAACGCTTGTGGGTGACGTAGTACTCAAATTCGGACCAGAAGTGGCGCAGCATTCCCTGCACCGGCCAGGCAGCCGCTTCACCGAAGGCGCAGATGGTGTGTCCCTCGATCTGACCCGCTGCGCTCTTGAGCATGTGCAGGTCTTCGATCTGGGCGTGCCCGGCTACTACACGGCAGAGCAGTCGATACATCCAGCCGGTGCCCTCACGGCATGGCGTACATTGACCGCAGGACTCGTGATAGTAGAACTGCGAAATGCGCCGTAGCGCTTTGACCATGCAGGTGCTTTCGTCCATCACGATGACGGCCCCTGAGCCCAGCCCCGAGCCAGCTTTCTGCAGCGCATCGAAATCCATAGTGATCTGCATCATGGTTTCTGCTGGCAGCACCGGCATCGATGAACCACCGGGGATGACCGCCTTGAGCTGGCGACCTTTCCAGACTCCACCGGCCATCGCCAGTAGATCACTGAATGGCGTTCCCAGCGGCAACTCGTAGTTACCCGGCTTGTTCACGTGACCGGAAACCGAGAAGCACTTCGGTCCGCCGTTGTTCGGCTTGCCGAGGTTCAAGAACCATTCCGGGCCGTTGCGAATGATCGACGGAACCGAAGCAAACGTCTCGGTGTTGTTAATCGTCGTCGGCTTGCCATAAAGGCCGAAGTTGGCGGGGAAGGGCGGCTTAAAGCGCGGTTGCCCCTTCTTACCTTCCAACGACTCCATGAGCGCGGTTTCTTCGCCGCAGATATAAGCCCCGGCACCTAAAACGGCATGCATATCGAAGTTGACGCCGCTGCCGAGAATATCCTTGCCCAGCCAGCCGTGTTTATAGGCATCAGCTACGGCTTGTTCCAAGTGCTCGAAAGGCTCACGCTGGAACTCGCCGCGCAGGTAGTTATAGCCGACGTCCGCGTTCATCGCGTACCCGCCGATGATCATTCCCTCGATCACCGCATGTGGGTTGTAACGCAGTATATCGCGGTCATGGCAGGTGCCGGGCTCAGACTCGTCCGAATTGCACAGGATGTACTTCTGGCCGTCAGACTTGCGCGGCATAAAGCTCCACTTCAAGCCGGTCGGAAAACCAGCACCACCACGCCCTCGCAGTGCCGATGCTTTGACCACATCGATTACCTCTTCGCGGCTCATTGGCTCGCTCAGGACTTTACGCAACGCCTGATAGCCGCCGGCTTTGAGGTAACTGTCATAGGTCCACGGCTGATCGAAATGCAGCGTGGTTAGGACAACATTGTGGGCTTCGGGAATCGCTCCAACTGCCATGGCGTACCAGGTCCTCGTCAGTCCAGCGCTTCAAGCATCTGATCGACCGAATCCGGCGTCAGATCTTCGTGATAATGGCCATCGACAAGCATCATCGGCGCGCGGACGCAGCCGGCTAGACACTCTTGTTCGTCAACCAAATGAATGCGCC
>QIMA01000606.1 GCA_003233535.1 Rhodanobacteraceae bacterium | reverse complement strand
AACGGCAAGGTTGAGCGTTCACACCGCTCGGACCAGCAGGAATTCTATCAGCTTCTCAGTTACAAAGATGACGTCGATCTGGAGGCAAAACTCGATGAATGGGAACGCTTTTACAACTTTGCGCGGCCGCATGGTGCGCACAACGGACAGACCCCTTACGAAGCCCTACGATAGCGGCTAACATGACCAAGTAAGTGTCCCGCCGGTCTGTCTAGGTTACACGCTTCTCCTCGTCTGTCCAAAGCCGCTTTGTACGACGCGCCAACTGAAACCCCATAGTGTCCACTATCCGTGGTGGACACTATCAAACACTCTCTATGCGCGGCAGGGCAGTGACGCCGGACGCTTACGAAAAGGCGGGTTATGCGGAGGTCTCATACTCATTCCGTATGCCGTGTTTATGCACGGTACCACCGACCCTGAGACCAACTAATGAGTTATCAGGGTCCATTGCCTTCCGTCAGTAGTGGGTTGATCTCCAGCTTCGCAGCGTAGCGCGGGCCACTGGGGACAAATGGATCCTCCGCTTTTAATTCATCAAGAGTGATCGGTTCTGTGTCGTAGGTTGCGGGTCTGCGCATGTCGACTTCTTCGATATAGAGAACATGGCGACCGAGCTCGGGATCCGGTCGGGGTAGATTGAACCGCCAGTAGGTCACACCGTTCTTGACCGACCCGGACACCAGCAGTGTTCGCGCAGTGCGATGCGAATCGGGGTCGATCTCCAGCGCCTCACGAACCGGGATCGCGCCATCATCAGTCTCAAGCAGGAGATGTACGCGGACGACAGGACGCGCAAACGTGGTGCTGCGTAGATCGTCGCCATATCCCGTTTGTTTTGCCTCCGTCGAAGACTGACCAAAGAGCTGCACTGATAACATGCTCGGATCAGCGCCTTGCTGAATTTCCAGCGTGCGCTCAGGCAACAATTGCACCCACTGCTGCACGGGGCTCGATACTTCATAGCCGCCATCTGCAAAGGCCTGATAGCGAACCAAACCCAGCCGCAGGAAGGGATCAGAGGCCAACTCCGGCTCAATAAGCAAATCCGCGTACCAGATTTCCTCCTCGAGATCGAACCGCGGTTTCAGAGCGAGCAGACCCACTGTGAGCGTTTCCTCAGGCACCGTAGCGGGGTCATCCGAGATCTTGGGTGCCTCCCAAGGCGGCGTACCAGGCGGTAGTTTGGCTACCGGCATTACCACGTTGGGAATGTAGTGGGGGCGCAACGGATCTTCCGGTGGCCTGGGCCCTAAATGCACATGAGGAAAGTCGTGCAACCCGAGAAACACGCGGTCCTCCCGCCCACCGCCACGTATCGGGTCAGCCCCCTTGCGGGTGATGTATTTGCCACCGATCCCCAGATCTTCGTCTGTGAACATTGACAGATCGGCCAGCACCCCCGCGCCGTTACCGCCTCGGCGTAACGGGATGCGGTTGTCCTCTACGTCCTGCATGTCCTTCTGTGTCAGCATCGGCGGCCAAAGGACCACGCCGATCCGCTCGCCTTCACCGCTGGAGAACCAGCCGCGTTCAAGGCGGATCCGCACCCAGGCTTTGCGTTGATGACGGATCAGTTCCCGTTCAGACACCAGATCGTCTATCGTGTGACGGAACACCGGATGCGGCGTCAGTGCATCGCAGGCCGCAGGCCGCTCGCTGGTCGGAATCGCTAACTCATGCACCTGTCCCGTGGCGGTCTGCCATTCCGACTTTAAAGGCTGGCCTTGCACCAGGTCACCGTTGGAGGCAATACGGTTCATTGTATCAAATAGCCCTGCGGTGCGACTGATCGCGCGTGTTCGCACTGTGATTTCGCGCGCCTTGGTATCGTCGAGTGTCAAGCGGTTCACGGTCCGCCCCTCTACCCAAACCATGATGTCTTCGCCGCCATCTGAGGGCGTCAGCACGCCGCCTACGATGATCTTGCCGCGCAGATCGTTATCTGCCTTGCTGCATTGCAGGGGTTTGACATCGGCAAAGAAAGGGGCAACGTCGAACCGCACCGTCCCGCAAGGGGCTAACTGTCCTTTGGTGTCGCCATCGTTGATCCGCGCAACTAGGTCCTCCACGCGCAAGAACACCTGCTGACTCTTTTCGGTGCTGGTGAAGCCGTTCTTGGGAACCACATCGAAGCCGAAGACGTCGATTGCCTCGCGCAGGACGGTGTTCCCTTCTGAGTTCACATATGTCGGCCATTCGCCTGCGCGCCGTTTTTTGAGGCTGCGCCGCTTGGCCGGGTCGTCAAAGACTGATCCCGGCGGCAGTGCAATCGTGCCAAAGAGTTCCAGCACATCTGCATCGCACAAATCCATCGTCACATCGCCCGAAAGAGCAAACCCGGTCGAGCCAGGTGTGACAGGCGCATCGCGCCAAGCGTGAGCCGCGCTGCGCTCTATCCGTTGGTCCTCCAGTACAAGCTCGCGCCGCAGGGCGAAAATCTCTTCGCGGTTCTCATCGGAGACCTGTTCGCCCACGAGCGTGGGAACCGACATGATCGGCGCGCTGTCTGGCCGGTTTACTGCATGCACCAGGTCAAGGGTCGTGACCGCGGCGAGTTCGCGAAGGGGGCGACACATCATCCAATTATGGATTAGCGTCGCAATCCCCATCAGTCTTCTGGGGTGCGGCCCAATGATCCCGCCGGGCGCGATAAAGCCGCCGCTCTCTTGCGCGGCATCCGTCAAGGCTGCGTCGATTTCCGCGGCCATATTGCCGGGACAGAATTCCAAGAGATGAGCTTTGAGTGCCTCTACCGAAATACCGCCTGCCGCAAAGCTATCGTCTACCGGTGCGGTAGCAATTGCCTCGATAGCGGCAAACTCCCTAGCCAACCGCTGCGCTGAAGGTGCCAGCCAAACGTCAAGCTCAAATTCCTCACCAGCGGCCAGCTGTAGGCGAACGTCCCACGCCCGGGTTCTTGTGCGCCTTCCGGCAAAGATGTCGCCGTTGAGGTCTGGATTGAACCGCCTCTTCGTTAGCGGGACCCGTATGCCCAAAATATCGTGTGGTTGCAGGTCGACGATGCTGGTAACCAGGTTCTTGCGGGGTCCCGGTATACGTTCCAACGTCAGACCAACTTGAGTCAGGTCGGGATACTGCGCTTGATCCAATTCCAACTTCAGGCTTCCTTCAAAGAAGCGATCGCTTTCGCGGTGCCGCAAAGCCATCACGAGATAATCTGCTGCTGGGTCAGGGTAGAAAGTGCTGGCAGTGCCGGAACTGTATGCCATGATCGGGTCTTGCGCTCGCTGCGTGTTTTGCCGGTTGCGGCTTGGCCCCTGCGGCACGATGATCTCGCGCTTTTGATTGTACTGCACCTGATCGAAACCGGGCGTGGTGGTAGTTTGTGCGACGGGAAACCGCGAAGGTCTGTGATGAAGTCGCATTTCTCCCAAGGCACCGCGCGGGCGTTCGTCAGCCGCGTTCGTATCGAAAACTCCATGTCGTGCAGCGTCGTCTTGAGCCAGTGATGGGACAACGAGAAAACGTTGTGCGATATCAGGTGTCGCAAGACCAGAGAGCGCGGAAGCGGTGGCGCTAGTGCCGTTCCTCCCCCAAGGTTCTCGCACTGTACGTACTATCATGCGTCGGCCGTTTTCAAAGGGAAGGCCACCCCGTTCAGCAATTGCATGTTGCGAAGGCAGCACCACTTGCGGCGCTGCCAGCCGGCTATGGCGCAGAAAACGCTGATAAGGTTGATATTCAGTCCCGTTTGATGCCTTTGGCGGATAGGCCAGCTTGAATGTTTCGATGTCCTCGGCCTGCAGTTCTTCGGGCGGTAGCGGTGAAACGCCGCCGGCGAAGACAGCCGGTTTGAGCAGTCGGTATGCCCAGCCAAAGCGTTGCTTTGGCGGCCTTACCGCACCGGACTTGGGTAACGAAAGTTTGCGTCTATAGGGCAAGATTTCCACTGCGCGCAAGCCGTCGGGATCTTGGCCACAAAACACCCCCATCGGGCCACCGTCCCAAAATTCGCCTGCTTCCTCAACAACCGCTTCGCTGCTCAAAGTGTTTCCGGCCTGTGACCCATAGGGTAGCAGTCTCGACATCTGGCCGAGCGAGGGGCTTTCCAGCGCCATCCGCGCCGAGTCATCACCGATAAGCCGCTCCAGCAGTTTCTCAACGTCAAGGGAATTATCGATGTCGGTATAGGTAGCAATACGGCTCAACAACGGACGCCACTCCGTCCGAGCAAAGTTATCCTTTGCGGGTACGCCGATTTCTAGCCGGTAGCCGGTGACAAGATCGGATGCCTCCAGCAGAAGGCAGCAGCCAGCGCCATCACCAGTAGCAGGCTCAATACACTCGCCGGACGCGCCGTCGCATTCAGACTTGGCCGCTGCTGCCGCCAGTTTACGGGCTGCCATTGGCATGCTCATTCTGTCCAGCACGGTTAATCCTGGCGTTTGCAGCGTGTGAGCTTGCGCGGCATCTTTAGCGGCCAACCACATAGCAGCGTCGGCGATTGCCGCGCCGGAGTTTTCACGGGTTCTGTCCTGTGCGGCAGCCGTCATATTGGCACGGCGCTGCAATTCCATCTCAGTAGCTGCACGCACATCCAGACTGGTTAGGTCATA
>QIMA01000525.1 GCA_003233535.1 Rhodanobacteraceae bacterium | reverse complement strand
AAACCCAGGCTGCTGACCAGCCAGATATTCAGACCATAGGCCATTAGCACGCCGAGGACGATGCCGATCACGCTGATCAGCCCATTTTCCACCTGAAAATGATTGCGCACGTCCAAGCGGCGAGCCCCAAGCGCGCGGCGCGTGCCTATTTGCTTGGTTCGCTGGGTCACCCAGAAGCTAGCCATGCCGACAATGCCCAGCGAAGTGACTAGGGCCAGTGCAATCATCGTCGCGATCAGTATCCACGCCATCGCGTTTTGATTGCGGTAGCCGCGCTCGCGAATCTCGTCATAGCTGCGCAGTTGATGGATGACCCGTTCGTTGTCGACCTCGGCCAGCACTTTTTCCACTAGCCCCATGATCTCGGTTCGCCGACCCGGCTCTGAACGAATCAGATAGAGACGCGACTGCTGCGCGAATTTGACCGGTAAGTATGCGGCGCTGTTGGTATCTCCCCAGGCAGTCCACGGACTCTGCAGCTGCGCAACCGTACCCACGATAACCTGTCCGGGTCGGCTGGCGTCGGTGCCTGACCAAACCAACTTACCCAGCGGATCCTGCCCAGGAAACAGCTTCTCCGCTAAGTAGTCGCTGATCACGATCACATCGAGTTCGGGGTCGCCATCTTCGGTGAGCACGGCAATCTCTTCGGGCTTAAAAAAGCGGCCGCGTGACAGTTGCGAGCCGGTAGCCTCTAAGCCATTTTGATCAACGAAGTAAACGGCGGTGCCGGTGCCGTCTTCATCGCGTCCAGACTGAGCTTTCTCCAAGCTGCTGGAATAAGAGTATCTCCATCCACCGCCGCTCAGCGGCAAGGCGTTGATTGCCGTGGCATTGACCACCCCGGGCATCTGCCTGATCGCGGCTAGGTCGCGCTCGACCTCGCCTAGCATGTCGTCACTGCGCTCCAAGCTGCTCACGACGATGGTCAGCAAATTGGCTTCGTCCAACCCGCTGGGGCGAGCCATATCGTTAATTCGATTGCTAACTAGGTAGGCACAGTTGGCGATGATCGCCAAGGTCAGTGCGATCTGCAGCGCGATCACTCCGGCAGCGATCCGGTTTCTCAGCAAGGCAGAAAAAATGGGCTTGATATGCAGCATCTGTCTGCTCCCTATTGGCTCTTGAGCTGAATGGCTGGCGCGATTTGACACGCCCGCCAAGTTGGAATTAGGCCAGCAATCAGCGTGGCAGCGATCGCCACCACTAGCGTGACCACGATCATTTGGCCGTCGACCTGGGTCAGCCGATCGAAAGAGTCACCTTGCAGGGCGCGCATCCCGGCCAACATCAGGTGGGTGAGGACAAGCCCGAGCACACCCCCTGCGGCGCCTACAGCACCGGCTTCACTCAAGAACTGGGTGAAGATCTGTCGGCGGCTGGCACCCAGCGCGCGGCGGACCCCAATCTCGCCGGAGCGCCCCAGAAACTTAGCCAACAGCAATCCAACGGTATTAATGATGCAAACGGCGAGGAAGCCGAAGGCGATCCAAACTTGGATGCGACTGTCGTCCGATACGACGTTATTGCGATCTAGCCACTCCGCAACATTGCTCAAACGATTATTAAGCGGTCGCTCAAATCGACCGAGCCGCTTTTGCTCGCGTACGTAGTCATCCAGGAATTCGCGGTAGGATCCCGCTTTGGAGGCGCTGTCGAAGCCCACCCAAAACTGCATCCAGATGCACTCACCGCCTAAGCGACCTGCCCATCCAGGCTGATCGTTGGACTTGTAGCAGTTGTTCCTGCCCCAGTTCGGCAATTCCAGATCGATTGCGGTTGCCCACGGAATGAACGCCGATTCGGGTTCGGAGAAACTGTCGGTGATCACGTCGTAGACGCGCGGCGTGATCAGCCAATCGTCGGCGACACCGACAACACGGTATTGCTCGTCACCCAATTGAACCTGTTCGCCAACACTGTTGGCACCACCAAAGAGTTTTTCGTTGAGTTCGCTGCTAAGTACGGTCACTCGGGCCTTACGCTGATCGTCTTCGTCAGTCCACGCCGCACCAAACCGCATCGGCACATCGAACATCTCGAAGAAGTCCTTGCCGGTCACCCGGATACTGGTCTGAAACGGCCTCAATTCCTCGCTGCTAGGGCGAACGGTTAAGCCGGCCGAGTACATTGCTGCCTGCAGATCCGCTTTTTTCGCATCCACAAGTGCTCGGGCATCGCGATAGGTAACCTGGTTGGGCGGGTTACCGTCATCGTCGTAGGCAGACTGCGCGCTCCAATTGTCCAACTGCGGAACATAAATCAGATCGTTCTTATACGCATACGGGTTATTGCCCATGGAGCGCAGCACGGTCAGTGCGGTCATGCTGGCACCGATGCCAACGGCAATGGCCAACACCATCAGTGCAGTCAAAACCGGGGTCCGGCGTAAACTGGTGGCCGCTAATCGTAGATAGTAAGCAAACATTCCAAACTCCCTATCCGGCGGCCGCAGCGTCAGCGGCAGATTCCGTATGTAGCCGCGGTCCACGATCGACTTCGGTCACTTGGCCATCGATGATGTGCACGTTGCGATGCGCACGAGCGGCCAGCTCGGGGTCGTGAGTGACCATGACGATGGTGGTGCCCTGCTCGTTGATCTCTTCGAGCAACTCCATCACGCCGCGAGCCATCAACGAATCCAAGTTTCCGGTAGGCTCATCGGCTAGCAGCAAGCGCGGCGCGCCGGCTAGCGCCCGGGCAATCGCCACTCGCTGCTGCTGACCACCGGACAACTCGGCGGGATAGTGACGCAGGCGCGCGGCCAGACCGACCCGCTCCAGCGCCTTGATGATGCGCTCTTTACGCTCGGCAGCGGGCATCCCGCGATAGCGCAACGGTACATCAACGTTGTCGAACAGATTCAGATCGGGGAGCAGATTGAAGCCCTGAAAGATAAAGCCGATTTTTTGATTGCGCAGCTTCGATCGAGCGTTGTCACTCAAACCGTGGGTATCGACGCCATCCAACCGATATTCACCGGTGCTGAAGTCTTCCAGCAGGCCGGCAACGTTGAGAAACGTGGTCTTACCCGAACCCGACGGCCCAGTCACCGCAACGAACTCACCCTCTTTGACCTGCAGCGAGAAATCGCGCAGCGCGTGCGTCTCGATTAAGTGAGTGCGATAGACCTTACTAAGCTGGCGCATTTCCAACATGGCGTGCTCCTGGTTTTGAGCTCGGGAATGATTCCCGGTTAACGGGTGTTGCCCGCGCGCCCTGTTCGGCGCGCTCGGCGGGTTCTATTCGGCGATCAAGATGCGTTCGGCAGCGGCGAATCGGTCGGTACCGGAAATGACGATCCGCTGACCTTCGCTCAGCCCCTCAACTATTTCGATGTCGCTGATCGAGGTGGCGCCGATCCGGATCGGCCGGCGTTCGGCGATGCCGTCGTCGACCACGTAGGCGTAGCGCCCGCCCTCGTTGTCGACAAAGGGACCGCGCTCGACCAGCAGCACGTCTGGGTGCTCGTCGATGAAGATCCGCCCGGACAGACGCTGGTTTTGGCGCAGTTCGGCTGGCGCATCGCCGTCCAGCGCGACTCGGCCGGTAACTTGTCCCTCAATGATCTCTGGCGATACTTGGCGCAGCACTCCGGCATATAGGGCATTACCCAGCTTCAACTCGGCGCGCATGCCAAGCTGCAGGTCATCGGCCAGCGTTTCGGGGATCGATATCTCCACTTCGAGTCTGGACAAATCAACCACCGTCATCAACCCCTGATTGGGAGCTACCTTGTCCTTCTGCAGCACCGCCATCGAGCCCACCTGACCGCTCAGCGGTGCCTTCACGTTGAGCAAATCGACCTGCCGCTGCAGTTCAGTGACGGCCAACTGCTGACGCTCCAATTCGAGTGTGCGGTTGTACTGTTCGAAAGCCAGCCCTTCGCTTTCCAGCTGAGCGTCGGCCTCGGCGTGACTAAGCCGAATGCTGGCGGTTTGCACCGCATCTTCGGCACGCTTGAACTCGATTTCAGCGTAGGCGCCGCGCTCAAAAGCCATTTTCGCGCGCTCGGCATCGCGTTCGGCGGCGCGCAGCGTGATCCGCGCCTCATCCACGGTTCGCGCACTGGCCAACTGCCGCTTGCGCGAATCGATCCGCTGTCTGCCCACTTCCGTTTCGGCCGCCTGCAGACCGGAAAGCTCTTGCGCTAGCTGACTCTCTAGCTCGGGGTTGTCGATTCTCGCTAGCACCTGGCCCTCGGTGACCGCCTGACCGGCTTCGACTTGCAAAGTAACCGTCCCCGCCGAAGGCGCGTACAGCGTCGGACTTTTCGCGGCGACCACGCGACCCTGCACCGATACGTCACGGATCAAGTCTCCGCGGCGTACCTCAGCAATTCGCAGTCGGTCGATCGCTACCGCGGCATCGGCACTGGACCAGCGCATGATCGTGGGTAGCGACAGCGCAAACAGGACGAGCAACAGCAGAGCGCTGATCAGCGATTTGCGCCAGACCACCCAGAAAGAGGGAGATTCGAGGACGCGATCTTGGGTAGCGGTGTCACGGAACATGGCTTACTCCTGCTTTGCCTACAGCAAAGCAGAAGGCGTGCCAACGGCTAACAGCTTGTTTTTATTAAGCTCACGGACAGTCGACCG
>QIMA01000118.1 GCA_003233535.1 Rhodanobacteraceae bacterium | reverse complement strand
GCACGGCGAAGTCCTTTGGCGCTGAGCTGAACCCGTCGCTGTACCTATACGACACCAGCGGGCCCTACACCGATACCAATGCGAAGATCGATCTCGCCGACGGCCTGCCGGCGATGCGCAAAGCCTGGATCGCCGAACGCGGCGACGTCGAAGAACTCAGCGGACCGACGTCTGAGTTCGGTGTCGCACGGCTAAACGATGCGCGCACTGCGCACCTGCGCTTTACCGCCCATCGCCCACCGCTGCGCGCCAAGGCCGGCGCCAACGTGAGCCAGATGCACTACGCCAAGCGCGGCATCATTACTCCAGAGATGGAGTACATCGCGATCCGCGAGAATCAGCGGATTGACGAAATGCGCGACGAAATGCTGCTCAAGCATCATCCCGGCAACAGCTTCGGCGCCAGCCTGCCCGGCCTGATTACGCCGGAGTTCGTGCGCGATGAGGTCGCTCGTGGTCGCGCCATCATCCCTTGCAACATCAACCACCCCGAGCTGGAGCCGATGATCATCGGCCGCAACTTCCTGGTAAAGGTCAACGCCAACATCGGCAATTCCGCGGTTTCCAGCTCGATCGCCGAAGAAGTGGAAAAGATGGTCTGGTCGATCCGCTGGGGCGGCGACACGGTCATGGATCTGTCCACCGGCAAGCACATCCACGAGACCCGCGAGTGGATCTTGCGCAATTCACCAGTGCCCATCGGCACCGTACCGATCTACCAGGCCCTAGAGAAAGTCGACGGCAAAGCCGAGGACCTGACCTGGGAGATCTTCCGCGACACGCTCATTGAGCAAGCCGAGCAGGGTGTCAGCTATTTCACCATTCACGCTGGCGTGCGTTTGCCGTTCGTGCCGATGACCGCCAAGCGGGTCACCGGCATCGTTTCGCGCGGCGGCTCGATCATGGCCAAATGGTGCCTGTCACATCACAAGGAATCATTCCTCTACGAGCACTTTGAGGATATCTGCGAGATCATGAAGGCCTACGACGTGTCCTTCTCGCTGGGCGATGGTCTGCGCCCAGGCTGCATCGCCGACGCCAACGACGAGGCACAGTTTGCCGAACTCGACACCCTGGGCGAACTGACCAAAATCGCCTGGAAGCACGACGTGCAGACCATGATCGAGGGCCCCGGTCACGTGCCGATGCAGCTGATCAAAGAGAATATGGACCGGCAGTTGGAGAAGTGCGGCGAAGCGCCTTTCTATACCTTAGGGCCACTCACTACCGATATCGCGCCTGGCTACGACCACATCACCAGCGGCATCGGCGCGGCGATGATCGGCTGGTTCGGAACCGCGATGCTTTGCTACGTCACCCCGAAAGAGCATTTGGGCTTGCCCAACAAAGACGACGTGCGCGAAGGCATCATCACCTACAAGATCGCGGCGCACGCGGCTGATCTGGCCAAGGGCCATCTGACCGCGCAGGTACGGGACAACGCGCTGTCCAAGGCGCGCTTTGAGTTCCGCTGGGAAGATCAGTTCAACCTCGGTCTGGATCCGGACAAGTCCAAGGAGTTCCACGACGAGACCATGCCTAAGGACGCGCACAAGGTCGCCCATTTCTGCTCCATGTGCGGTCCGCACTTTTGCTCAATGAAAATCACCCAAGACGTGCGCGAATACGCGGACAAACTGGGCGTCGAGGAACAAGCTGCTCTGGATGCAGGTCTGCAAGACAAGGCGGCCGAATTCCGCGACAGCGGCGGCGAAATCTACCGAGAGGCGTAATCGATGACTGAAGAACTAGCCGAGCAGCCGCTCGTCACACACGGCAACGGGGCTTATATCCGCGGCAAAGGGCGCTGGCTGTTAGGCGCGCTGCTGGCCTATGCGGTGATCATTCTGGCGCTGATGTTTTTTTGGAGCGGCAACCCGAGCACCTTTTCGCCGGTGAAGGCGGCGCAGAGCCACGCCAAGGAGCATCAACGCGAGGTGGTGCCGGGCTACGTGACGGTGCACACCACAATTGAGCTGGCGGAAACATTGCTGCATAAGAGCGGTGGCTACTTCAGCAACGACATCATGCCGCCGGGCGTGATCATGGACGACGTGCCGGAGTGGGAGTTCGGCGTGCTCCAGCAGCTACGCGACATGACCTTGGCGCTGCGCAACGATTTCTCCCGCTCACAGACGCAAAGCCAGGACGATCTGGATCTACGCGAAGCGCACCCGCTGCTGTCATTCACTAACGATCGCTGGCTCTTGCCATCGAGCGAGAGTCAGTACACCCAGGCGATTGATCATTTGCGCAGCTATCTCGACCGTTTGAGTGACCAGAAGGACGGCGATGCGCAGTTTTACGCGCGGGCCGACAATCTGGTCATCTACCTGAGCCTGGTTGAGAAACAGCTCGGCTCGTTCTCGCAGCGACTGTCAGCCAGCGTCGGCCAAGTACGGCTCAACACGGACCTTTCAGACGATCCGAATGCGCGGCAATCCACGCCGAGCAATCGCCTGGTGGTCAGCCGCACGCCCTGGCTGAAGATTGATAACGAGTTCTACGAGGCACGCGGTGCCTGCTTCGCGCTAATTCATCTGCTCAAAGCCGTGCAGCATGACTTCGCGCCGGTGCTGGAAGACAAGAATGCGCTGGTTAGTCTGCGTCAGATCATTCGCGAGCTGGAAAGCACCCAGGAACAGGTCTGGAGTCCGGTGATTCTCAATGGCGGCGGCTTTGGCGCATTCGCCAACCATTCTTTGGTGATGGCTAACTATATTTCGCGGGCCAGCGTCGGCCTGTCGGATTTACGAGACTTGCTCGACCGCGGATAACTGAGTTTGGGACATACTGAAGGCGAGACAACGGCCCACGAGTTCGAGGTAGGCACGCCTACCAACCACAGCAACATCTATTGGGATTCCGAGCAACCCGGCTGGGGACTAACGTTGTCGCATCAGGGCGACACGATTTTCGCGCTCTGGCACACGTTACGGCGCAGGCGGTCGGGATCAATGGATTAGCGCCTCTAACATGATGCTACAACCCGACGGCAGTTTCCGCGGCGCACTGCAACGGCCAGAGATTGGCGTGCCTCAGTCTCGGGTATCCCAACCACGCTGACGGCGTCGGTCGATGCGCAATTCCAGCACGTCAGGCCGCGAATAGTGACCGAACGGATCAAAATTTTGCCGCGCTTTGCGTACTTTGGCCGGATCCAGGGTCGCTAGGTACAGCCCCTCCGAGCCAACTTCGGGCTCCAGCAGCCAGTCGCCATCGGGTTCGGCAATGCAGCTGCCGCCATCGGCAGCTATCTCGGGCATCAGCGCACGCAGCGCGTCGGCTTCGGGCAACTCGTCACCGACATGTGCGTTACCCATGATCCCGCTTACCGAGGCCACGTAGCTGCGCCCTTCCCTGGCAATCATGCGCGTGATATCGACCGTGTTGCGGCGGCTGCCCGGCCAAAGTGCGATGTGCAGATCGACACCCTGCGAGTACAGCGCGCTGCGCGCCAAGGGCATCCAGTTCTCCCAGCAGTTGAGCGCGCCCAGGGTGAACTCGCCTATGCGAAAACTGCGCAGGCCGTGACCGTCGCCCGGAGACCAAACCAAGCGCTCCTCGTAAGTGGGCACGAGCTTGCGATGCACGTTGCGCAGCTCGCCCTGATCATCAATGATCACGAGAGTGCAATATAGACTGTGGCCGCCGCGTTCACGCGGTCGCTCTATGCAGCCCAGCACTACCCACAGCTTCAGTTCCGCGGCTCGCGCACAGACCTTATCGAGATCACCGCGATCGATCTGCACGGCTTGGTCGGAATAGCGATCAAACCATGCTTGCTGCAGCGCCGATTCAAATTTGGCACCGTCGGTGAGTTCGACCCAGAACGGGTATCCAGGTACGAAGGCCTCGCTGAAAGCGATCAGCTGGGCACCCGAATCGGCCGCCTCCTCCATCGCTGCGAGCACGCGATTCAAGGTCGCATCCCGATCCAGCCAGACCGGCGCGTACTGCGCCAGCGCGACGGTGAGCAAGCCAGCGCTCATCAGGATGGGGCCACCAGCAGGGACTTTTCGTCTCGCGGCAGCTGCAAGTGCCAGCCCTGCGCACGCAGATTGCGCAGCACCGCCTTGGGATCCTCCAGCGCCAGTTTGCGTTCCGGAACAAGGTCAATTTCCAGGGAGAACTCCAACTGTCCAAGGCGCACGACCAAATCCGGCGGGAGGATTTCGAAATCCTCCTTCTTGGCCATGTAAACGTAGGTCTGTAGACGCTTGCTGGAACGGTAGACGAAACACTGCATGGGTCAGTCAACTGGCGAACACGAAGCTCGCTAGCCTAGCGTGAATAGGGACACCCTGAACAACTCATCGACCGCGACGGAGTCTCCATTTCTTATCTGAATTTCTTATCTGAATTTCTTATCTAAAAATGGGGGTCGCCAGTAAGGAAGGCACTGAAGGTCATAGTTTGCGCTGAAGAGCAAAGGGGTCTGACGCCGCTGGCGGCCCCCGTTGTTACAAAAAAAAGGCGGGAGGCCCGTCCCGAACTAGCCCGGATGTTTCATGAACTCGCGCGATGATCGCGCAGGACATTGGTAGGCCAGTGGTTTTTCACAGTGTTTTTTCAAGAAAAGGGAGCGGTGTAGTGGTTCATA
>QIMA01000137.1 GCA_003233535.1 Rhodanobacteraceae bacterium | reverse complement strand
GCCCGGATATTTCATAAACTTCACGCGCCCTCGCTAGGCCCTTGATCGCCCAGCGATTTTTCCTCAGTCGGGTGTATGAACCACCCCTCTTTGAAAAACCACCGGCGCTCCTGCAGAAAAACCACTGGCCGACCAATGTCCTGCGCGAGCATCGCGCGAGTTCATGAAATATCCGGGCTAGCCCTGCCGAGGACTAGCCGCACTGAAAGTGCAGTACGTCTTCAGGCTTGCGCTCTGCTAACTGGCCCAGACTGACCGATCCGCTCTTGCGTAGCTGCAGTTCGTCGCGGTGCAGGCGGATTTCGTCATCGTCGCCCAACTTCACGTAGGTGCCGTTGGTGCTGCGGTCGGTGACGACAAAGAAACCGCGGCTGAATTCGATGCTGGCGTGGTTGCGTGAGACCCACTCATTGTCGATTACCAGGGCGTTGCTGTTATCACGGCCTAAGCCGAACGGCGGAGATACGTTGGATATCTCAATTACCTCACCGCGAAAGCGCAGCACGAGTTTGTGGCCGGTGGGCGCGTCGTCGAGTCTGATCGCGCGCGCGACCATGGTCACGTTGGAGGTGTCTTCTTGCCAAATCACGTCGACGATGTCGACCGGCTGCAGCTTTCCGGACACGCGCGCCTGACCGAGGTGACGAGTGCGGATGAAGCTTGCGTTGGTCAGCGACTCGAGGGTGGTAACCGTGGTCACGATCTGTTCGCGCTTGGCTAAGCCGGTTACGCGCGCTGCTAGATTGACCGCATCGCCGTAAACATCGCCGTCTTCTAGCAGTGCATTACCGTGATGAAGGCCGATACGCACGGCCAAATGTTGTTTGGACCACTCTAAATCGCCAGCAACTCGACGCTGCATCTCCATCGCTGCCATAACGCCATTCATGGGCGATGGGAACGTCACCATCAGTTCATCGCCGATGGTTTTGATCACCCTGCCGCCATTCTTGACAGTGATTTCGCTAAGCACGCCAAGCACTTGCGATGTTAGCCGGCGTGCACCTACGTCACCGTATAGCTCGAACAGCTTGGTGCTGCCCGCGATGTCGGCAAACAAAATTGTAATCGGCTGGAGCTCACTCATAGCGTCGAGTTTAGGTCATCCGCATGACGGCTCAAAGGGCCGTGGGTAGGTTGAGTAGATTCAATGCCGCTTCTTGCACACTTTCATCCGAAGGCAGTACCAGTGTGGCAGCACCGGCCAACGGTGTGTAGGTGTCTGCACCGACAACTCTGGCGATCGGGCGATTCGCTACGCCTCCTTCTACCAGCGCAGTCATGATGCCTTCGCCAACGCTTGCCGAGCGGCGTCCTTCATCAACTATCAATACACGTTTGCATTGTTTTGCGTGATCGACAATGGCCTGCTCGTTCAGAGGCAATAGCCAGCGCAGATCCATGGTGCGTACGCGCAGACCCTGATCATCGGCAATCTGCTTGGCCGCCTTCAGACCCATCAGCAGTCCGTTGCCGTAGCTGATGATCAGCAGGTCCGTTGCCTCATCGTCGTAGATCCGCGGCTCGCCTAAGGCGATGCTTAGCCTGGGCTCTGGATACGGGAAACACCACTGTCCATCGCCGGCTGCGTACAGATCCTTGGTCATGTACAGCGCGATGGGCTCTAAAAACGCGCAGACGCGGCCGTCCACCTTGCACAGGCCCATCAGTGTACGCAGCATCATCGCGGCGTCGTCGCCGCGGCTGGGGCAGGCGATGATCAAACCCGGAATGTCGCGCAGCGCGGCGAACGAGTTGTCGTTGTGGAAGTGGCCGCCAAAGCCCTTTTGGTAGCCCAGTCCAGCCACCCGCAAAAGCATAGGATTGCGGTACTGATCATTGCTGAAGAACTGTAGCGAACAGGCTTCGCCGCGCAGCTGATCGCAGGCGTTGTGATAGTAGGCGAGATACTGAATCTCTGGGATCGGCAGATATCCCAGATTGGCATAGCCCTGCGCCAACCCAAGAATGGTCTGCTCGTCCAGCAACGTGTTGAAGATTCGGGCGCCCTTGAAGGTCTTAAACAGGCCCTTGGTCACCGTGTAAACGCCGCCTTTGCGGGCTACATCCTCGCCGAAAATCAGCGAATTGGGATACTTCAGCATCAGGTCGTGCAGCGCCTGATTAATCTGTATGGCCAAGTGCTTGGGCGGCTGGTTTTCCGGCAGACGCGCTTGGCTGCCCCACAGTTCTAGGCGCTTAGCTTGGTGCTCGTCGCGTTCGCACTCGGCCTGGACTCGATCCGGGCTATAGGGCGCTAGAGGCCGCACGATCTCGCCCAGACTGGTGATTTTCTCGGTCTGGTCAGCGCGATCGGCGGCCGCAAAACACTGCTCGCGAATGCCTTCGTAGCGGGCCAGCAGCGTTGCCGGCGTATACAGCCCGGATTCCAACGCCCACTGCGCGGATTTCAACAGCGGATCGAGGCTTTCGGCCGCGCAAATTTCCTCGACTGGCCGATACTCGACTTCGAAGTCGGTGCCGGCATGGCCCATCAGCCGCGCCGTGCGCATGTGCAGAAAGGCCGGTTTGCGCTCGCGGCGGCAGTAATTGACCGCCGCTTGCACTTGATCCCAGCCGTGCACCAAGTCGAGCCCATCCGCCTGGAAATAGCGTAGGTGCTGTCGCCGCGCAAAGCTGGTCTCTATCCAACCCGTCGGCGTGCGTACCGAAATGCCGATGTTGTTGTCTTCGCAGACAAACAGCAGCGGCACCTTCAAACCTTGATGAACGGCCCACTCGCAGGCATTGAACGTACCTTGCGCGGTGGAGTGGTTGGCACTGGCGTCGCCAAAGCTGCAGACCACAATGCTGTCGTTGGGAATCGGTAGCTGGTGGCCGATACGGCGGGCGTGTTCGATAGCCAGAGCGGTCCCGTAGGCTTTTGGCGGATGGCTGGCAATTGTAGACGTCTGCGGCAAAACCCAAAGAGGCTTGCTGCCCCAGACCTTATGTCGACCGCCGCTGGCCGGATCTTCACGACTGGCGGCGAAGCTCAGCGCAGAGTCGTAGATCGGGTCCATTCCCGGCAGCTTGCGAAAGCGCTCAGCCATGAAAGCGCCTGAGCGATAGTGCAAGAACGCCGGGTCGGTATGTCGGCATGCGCGGGCAACCATCGCGTTGCCTTCGTGACCGGAGCTGCCAATGGTGTAGAAAACCTTGTTGCGTACCCGCAGCACGCGCGCCATCAAGTCCAAATGACGGCTGATCAGCTGTGATTCAAACAGCTCATCGAAGGCTTGCGCAGGCAGCGTGGACAGCGCGTGCAGCGCTTGACCGGCAGCAGCGGCAGTGGCCGCAACAGGCCCGTCGTATCCGCGCACGAAGCGCTGAAAGTTTTGGTCTGCAACCTCGGCCCGATTGAGCTGGTGGGCGAGGATAGGGGCAGCCGACATGGGCGGTCACCGAGCGAGGATAGCCGCTTACTTTAGCCTGGAATGGCCGGCAAGTTTGGATCGTCTCGTGCATTCGTTTAGCGCCCGATAAGCATTGAGCAGTCTTTGGGCCGCATTGCGACCCTGCGTTGCCCGATTGCACGCTGCACTGGGTGCCGAAGCAGTGCGATGCTGAACTTGCGATCATCATCGCTTAGCGCGATCGTCCGCGCGTTGGTGAGTGTGCGTTTTGCCGCCGGCCCCAGGTCTATGTAGAAGTGCGCACTACATTGGAGCTGATCATGAAACCGCAGAACTGGAAGGCTGGACTACATCGCGCGGCTGTCGCTTTCATTGGCAGCCTGTGTCTGCTCGCCTCGGGTGCGGTGGTTGCCGGTTCAGACCTGCACGGCGAGTGGAGCGATCTGCTCGGTGAGCACGTGACGTGGAATGCGGCCGGCGGCGCTAGCAGCGTGGACTACGCCGGGTTTCAGCGTAGCAAGGCGAAGTTAGACGTCTATTTGAACGCGTTATCTGCGGTGTCAGATTCGACCTACCAGCAATGGGAACAGGCGCAGCAGCGCGCCTTTTTGATCAACGCCTATAACGCGTTCACGGTCGACCTGATCTTGACTCGATACCCGGATTTGGAGTCGATTAAGGACCTCGGTAGCTGGTTCCGCTCACCTTGGAAGCAGATATTCATTCCGCTGCTCGGCGCTGAGCGTAGCCTAGACGAGATTGAGCACGAGATGCTGCGCGGTAGCCCCGACTATGACGACCCGCGCATCCACTTCGCGGTCAATTGCGCTTCGATAGGCTGTCCGGCGCTGCGTCCTGAGGCGTACAGCGCGGCGCAGCTAGACCAGCAGTTGGATGATCAGACACGGCGCTTCCTATCTGACTCGCAGCGCAACCGCGCAACTCCGGCGCAACGGTTTATAGAGATATCGAAGATCTTCGATTGGTACGGCGACGATTTTGAGATGCCGTTTCGTGGGTCGCAGTCGTTGGCTGGCTTCCTCGCTCAGTACCCGCAGGCGTTAAAGCTGTCTGCCGCCGATGTCGCCGCACTAGCGCGTGGAGACTACGAGATCGATTACTTGGACTACGATTGGTCGCTCAACGATTAACCCGGATGTTTCATAAACTTCACGCGCCCTCGCTAGGCCCTTGATCGGAACCACTACACCGCTCCTTCGAAAAAACCACTGGGCAATCAATGTCCTGCGCGATCATCGCGCGAGTTCATGAAATATCCGGGTTAAGGCCGTGCGAAAACCGTCATGCCCCCCACAGTCCCAGCCAGCCGAGCGGGTGATGGGCACGGACTAAGGCCCAGAAAAGCAGGGGCAAGAGCACTCGTAGCGGCGCTCAATCTTGCATTTGCACGGAGTGAAGGGAACTGGCAGGGCTTATCCTGGCCAACGAAGTGCAGATCGGCGAATCCGGCGCGGGTGCTTTCGCCGGTGTTGTCGGTGTCGGTGCCGATCGCCAGAGATATCGCACTCAAGCGAACGTCTGGGAATGCCGCCACCGCGTCGGCCAACACATCGCGCCATTCCGTTTGCCATTGATCGGCATCGCCGTTGCCGCTTCGCGCAACGATGGTCTGGACCCTATCGGTGTATGCGTTGGGCGCCTTCGTGCCCACCGGATGGCGGTTGTCCCAGACGTAGTTGATGGCCGCATCCGGCACCTGGTCGCCGAACAGCATCCGCCCCACTCGCAGCTTCGCGCGCAGACCGAAGCTCATGTCCTCGCTAGGGATGTTAAAGGCCACGTAGACCCGGGCCGCATAGTCGTCACCGGACTTCTGCCGCAGGTCGGCACCGGCCACAACGTGATCGACGCGCCAGCGCCAGCACAGTATCGGCGTGCGCAGCAGATCCAGGTCCAACGGCCGTGCCAGCAGAGCCATGCTTGCTTGGGCAATGCCCTCAACCGCGTTGACTCCGTCCCATTCGACGTTCGCATACGTGCTCGTGGGGACGTCATCGTCGAAGTTAATCAACTGCCACGGTGTGCTTGGCTGCTCAGTTTTGGGATCAAATTGGCCGACACTATGCACGTCGGCGGCGTGAGCATAGGTGCTTAGCGCTAAGCCCATAGCTAGCCCCCACCCGCAGCGAAGAAGGGTGGGTAACTTAGCGCCGGGTGATGTCGTTTGGATCAAGCTGGGGTTGATAATTCCAAGTCCGATTGGGCGATCAGCGTGCAGTTTATGAAATATCCGAGCTAAAGCGCCATTTCCGCGTTCCGTTTGCGCCTGTTGTTTGCGTGTCAGGACGCTGTCGTGCTTATCGCTGGTGGTTTTTATTGGCTGGTACAGCTGGCTATTGCTGGCGGTCTGGACGTCGATTGGCTTCACCATTTACTTCAGCTATGGCGTGCACCACAGCTTGGTGCGCCGGGCTGACCACAGTCGGGGCGATGCTGTGTGCCGACTGCTGAATAGGGCTCACGAGGCTTGGCTCGGAAATTGGTTGCCGGCATGCGATTGGACGCAATTGTCTGAAAGTGTTAATTAGGTAGCGGCCTCAAACGTTGGGCCACGCTATGGTTCGCGCCAGCAACGGTCGTTTGAGATTCCAACATGCTCAGTTCAGCTCTACTTCGCGGCAGTGCGAATCATCTACGCGCCGACTTTGCGCAGCGGGAGTGCGTGCGGATAGATGACCTGCCGGAGGTGGCCTCACCCGAGGCTGGCGTCATGCGGCGCAAGATCGAACGTGAGGGGGATGAAATCGCCCGTGCTACGTCCATAGTTCATTACTTGCCGGGGGCGCGGTTTCCCACCCACGTGCACGACCTGGGTGAAGAATTTGTCGTCTTAGAGGGCGAGTTTGCCGACGAGCACGGCCGCTATCCGCAGCGGACTTACGTGCGCAATCCGCCCGGATCGTCGCATGCGCCGTTTACCGACAGCGGTTGCGTGCTTTTCGTTAAGTTGCGGCACATGGATTCGCGCGATTCCAACCGAGTCGTCGTCGATACGCACAACGCCGATTGGCAACCCGGCAGTGCGCCCGGATTGAGCGTCATGCCGTTAGGCGGATTCGCCGGCGAGCACACGGCATTGGTGCGTTGGCAACCGGGAACACAGTTCGGTGCGCACTGTCACTGGGGTGGCGAAGAAATCTTCGTGCTTGAGGGCGTATTCGAAGATGAGTACGGCGTCT
>QIMA01000187.1 GCA_003233535.1 Rhodanobacteraceae bacterium | reverse complement strand
CAATCCGATCTCGGCGTGCTCAGAAAGGCTCAGCACGGGCAGCGGCTGGGTTTTCTGCTGACCGAGCGAATAGACGCGAAAACAATCGTCCAACAAGCGCAGCGCGGCCATCCAATCCGCACCGGTCGGCTCGCCTAGCTTAACACCCTCCAGTTCCAACAACAGCTCACCCAGGGCGAGCAACATCGCTTCTCGCTGCTGATTAAGATGATCCCGAGACTCAGCGGCAGGCGCATCCAGCAGGGCGGCTGCACCAAACACCATCGATCTCAGCGCCTGGGTCGGAATCGTTCTAGCGTGCAGAGCTACGCTGAGTGGATGGCGCGCCTGGGCCTGGGCATAGCAGCCAACTTCTTCCGTCCACCAGCCCAGCTTGGCCTCGCGCACGCTGGGCTCATGCAGCCGAAACAGGCATTCTGCCAATTCGAAATACAGGCCCATGCCGATGATCCAGCCGGGCCCGCGCGCATAGGCCTCGGCCAGTCGCAAGGCGGGATCGCGTTGCCGCCAGCGCTCGACGAAGCTGAGCGCCTGGGCAGACGCCGTCTGCTCACTCATGTGCTGCAAGGCTCACTATCGGTCGACGACGCTGTCCGCCACCAGTCCAGCAGCCCGCGCGGCTGCTCAACGATGCCATCGGCCTGCCAGCTGTCCAGGCTTGCCGGGTCGTCCAGGTACCCCCAGCGCGCGATTAGGGTGCGACAGCCCGCGTCACGCCCAGCAGTGATGTCGCGCAAGTCGTCGCCGACCATCCACGCCCCGGCGGAATTGGCGCCGAGCGCCTTTAGGGCGAATCTCACCGGCTCGGGATGCGGTTTACGCTGCGCTAGAGAGTCGCCACCGACCACCACCTCAGTGCGCATCGACCAATCGATCTCGCTGAGCAAGCGCCGAGTCAGGCCAAGCGGTTTATTGGTGACGATGCCCCAGGGGATCGACGCGCGGTCGAGTTCAGCGAGCACCTCCAGCACGCCATTGTAGGGCCGCGTGTAGGTGGCAATGGCTTGGTCATAGTGGCTAAGAAAACTGGGCAGCAGGGCCTCTATGCCCTCGCCATCCAACTCTGGAAAGCCCTCCTTGAGCAGTCTCCGACCACCCTGTGAGACCCAGCGTCGAAACGGCTCTACCGGCACCGGTTCGCATCCCTGATCGCCTAGCACAGCATTGAGAGCCGCAATCAGATCCGGAGCGGTATCCAACAGGGTTCCGTCCAAGTCGAATAAGACCGCGCTCGGGCGCATTGGAGAGCCCAGCGACTGGGGCGAGCTCATAGCGGTCGCTGCATGCACAGCAGATAGTTAATCTGCGGCTTATCGGTGCGCCAGGCGCGACGGCTCAGCGGATCGTAAAACAGGCCGCCGATTGCTACCGGCTGCAGTCCAACGTCACGCCCCAGACCAATCAGCTCACTCGGGCGCAAAAACCGATCGTAACGATGGGTTCCGCGCGGCAGCAGGCTCAACACGTACTCCGCAGCGACGATACCGAGCAGAAAGCTCATCGGCCGCCGATCCAGGGTGGACAAAAAGAGCTTGCCGCCCGGGCGCAGCATCCGCGCAAGGTCGGCAATCAGTCCGGCCTGATCGGGCACGTGCTCAATCAGCTCCAGCGCCGTAACTACGTCAAAACTTCCCGCAGATTCGTCCGCCAACGCCTTGGCCGTGCAGCAGCGGTAGTCGATCTCCAGCTCAGACTCCAGCGCATGCAGCTTAGCCACTTCTATCAGCTCAGCGGTCGCGTCTATAGCAGTGACCTTGGCACCGCTGTTGGCCAGCGCTTCACTGACTAAGCCGCCGCCACAGCCCACATCCGCCGCGCGCGCGCCGCAGAGGTCGGCGTGCTCGCTGACAAAGCTCATTCTTGGCCGATTGAGATGATGCAGCGGCCCGGCTGGCCCGCTCTCGTCCCACCAGCGCGCAGCTTGCTGCTTGAACCGCGCCACCTCGGCCGGATCGACTAGGCTCACGACTGCCGCCCTGCCGCAGCGGCGGTCTGAGCCCCGCGCGCTCGCACGGCCCAGCGCTGCGCCGTTGCAATCAGGGCCGACTCGTCGACATCAACCAATCGACCTTGCTGCACTCTGCGCTTGCCGCCCACCCACACATCACTGACGTGCTGCCTGCCAGCGGCGTAAATCAAATGAGATACCGGGTTGTACACCGGCTGCAGTTCCAGAGCCGACAGCGAAACGGCAGTCAAGTCCGCCCACTTGCCGGGCTCAATGGAACCGATACTGTCCTCTAATCCCATCGTTTTCGCGCTGCCCAGCGTGGCCATGCGCAGCGCTTGGTGCACGTTCAAACTGGCCGCATCAGCGCTGACGCCCTTGGCCATGAAGGCCGCAGTCCGGGTTTCACCCAACAAGTCCAGATCATTGTTGCTCGCACAGCCATCGGTGCCGATACCAACGTTGACGCCGGCATCGAGCAGGCTGCGCACCGGGCAGAACCCACTGGCCAGCTTTAGGTTGGACTCTGGACAGTGCACGATCGATACCCCGGCGTGCGCACACTGCTCGATTTCAACCTCGGTGAGCTGTGTCATATGCACCGCGGTGAGCGCTTCGCTGAGCACACCTAAACGCTTCAACCGCGCCAGCGGTCGTTCGTTGTACTGCTTCTTGGAATCGACGATTTCTTGCGCAGTCTCGTGCACGTGGCATTGGATGCGAATGTCGAACTGGTCCGCCAGCGTGCGCAGCCGAGTAAAACTGTCATCAGATACGGTGTACGGCGCGTGCGGCGCCAACGACGTGCTAATCAACGGATGTCCGCGCCAGCTGTCGTGGACGCGCGTGCCCTTCTCGAAGTACTCGTCGATGGTCCCGGCCCAAGCCGAGGGGAATTCGATCACGACCAGGCCAACGACTGCGCGCATGCCCATCCGCTCGAATACGGAGGCAGTGACGTCCGGAAAGAAATACATGTCCTGGCAGCTAGTGATGCCGCCACGCAGCATTTCCGCGACGGCCAACTCGGTGCCGTCGCGAACGAAGTCGGCACTCAACAGCGCGCCCTCGACTGGCCATACGTGTTCAGTAAGCCAGGGCATCAGCGGCAAATCGTCGGCCAATCCGCGCATCAGGCTCATCGCCGCATGGGTGTGGGCGTTGACCAAACCGGGGATCAGTAAATGATCGCCCAGCTCTACGTGATTATCGGCCGCAAAGCGCTGTCGGGCCTGATCGCGCGGCAGCAGCGCCACGATCCGACCGTCTTTGAGCGCAACTGCATGCTCTTCATAAATCACCTCGGCAGGCTCTACCGGCGCGATCCAGCGTGCCTCGATCAGGCTATCGACTCTTTCCAGTGCCATCGCTGCGCTTACTTGACCCGGCTGACGTACTCGCCGCTACGCGTATCGCAGCGAATTATTTCGCCCTGTTCGACAAACAGCGGCACGCGAACCATGGCTCCGGTCGCCACCTTGGCCGGCTTGGTGCCACCCTGAGCGGTGTCACCGCGCATGCCGGGGTCGGTTTCGACGATTTCCAGCTCAACGAAGTTGGGCGGCGTGACCAGCAAAGGTTCGCCATTAAACAACGTGACCTGAACCAAATCCTGCTCGCGCAACCAATTAGCGGTATCACCCACGGCCTTGGCGTCAGCGGCTAGCTGTTCGAAGGTTTCCGGCTGCATGAAGTGCCAGTACTCGCCATCGGCGTATAGAAACTGCATGTCGGTATCAACCACATCAGCGCCTTCGACGCGGTCGCTGGACTTCAGGCTGCGTTCGACGACGCGGCCGGTCTTCAGATTGCGGTACTTGATACGGGTGAAGGCTTGACCCTTGCCCGGCTTGATGAAGTCCGTTTCGACGATTGCACAGGGATCACCGGAAATCAGAATTTTCAAACCGTTCTTTACGTCGTTGAGGCCGTAGGTAGCCATAAGTGCTCCGTTGCAGTGCGTACTAGAGGTGGCAGGGAGGCAAGAACCGCGTGCCGCTTGCAGCGCACTATCCTTGCGCATTGGGCCGCACCTCGTCGACCGAAAAGGGCGCGAACTGGACCCGCCTTGCGCGGACGTAGTGACGGTTACAATGGCTGCCGCGCCGTCCCCGGCAAAAGGCGATCGGTAATGATAACCGCAAGCGCGCATCGCGCACACGTTCCGCTGAATGAACAGGCCAGTTTACCGTGGCAGCAACAGTTGCGGCTGGCGGTTCGCAGCGTCGATAAGCTGCTCACCGAACTCGGGCTATCGGCCGCCGATTTTGGCGATGCGCCGGTAATCGACCCAAATTTCCCGGTCCTGGTGCCGCGGACCTACTTAGAGCGGATGCGACCCGGCGACCCCACCGACCCACTGTTGCTGCAGGTCCTGCCGGCCGCTGCCGAGCGCCTGCAAGTCAGCGGCTACAACGCCGACCCAGTCGGCGATAACGCCGCACAATCAATCCCAGGCCTGCTGCAAAAGTACGCCGGGCGGGCGCTGCTGATCACCACCGGCGCCTGCGCGATTCACTGCCGATACTGTTTTCGCCGACATTTTCCTTACTCAGAATCTGCCGCAGGGCGCGCCGACTGGTCCGCAGCCGTCGCCGCCATTGCCGCCGACAGCAGTATCAGCGAAGTACTGCTCAGCGGCGGCGATCCGCTGTCAATGAGTACCGCCAAACTGAAGCGACTGACTGATCAACTCGCCGCTATCGCGCA
>QIMA01000491.1 GCA_003233535.1 Rhodanobacteraceae bacterium | reverse complement strand
GCTGTTGTCAAGGCTCCCGCATGCTGACCCGGCGACGCAGATAGACGCGGATGAGTTCTATGCGCAGCTCGAGCGCTTTGGTCTACAGGTTGGATCTGAGCTTCGGTCCATTGCCTCTCTCTATCTAGAATCCGACCGAGCGCTGGCGCATTTGCGTCCTGCCGGCTCCGGACAGCCGCAAATAATGGGGCTACCGGCATCGACGTTTGAAGCGATGGCGCAAGTAGCCGCGGCGATCTTTACCGATCACACCGGCACTCGTATTGTGGCTGGATGGGAGCTTTTGGAGCGCACTACCGATGCGTTTGTGGAACCGTTGTGCGTGCGCGCAGTCGCCGCTACCGACGGTCTGTGCCAAGTTAGTTTGAGCGGCGCCGATGGCAAAGAACTCGTACAGATCACCCGCTTGCGTCTCGCCCCGCTGGCATTGCTGCCCAAGCATCCTTGGACCGGCCACGTGGTGTGGAAGCCGGCACCCCTGCACGGTGGAGAAGAGCGCGAAGACACATTGCGAGTCCATGCTTTGGGACAGCACGCCGATTCGGCAGCTGAAGCGCTGCGCGCAGCATTCCTATCGGCACCCGAAGCAGCTGTCGCCCTGTTGTTTGCGCCGACACCCGCGCAAGAACCGGCCTGTCTGGCGCAAGCCGCTGAGTTTGCCACCGCCCTGCCCCACGGTGCAGCTGTGCTACTTGTGACCCTGGGAGTGGTCGCGCCGCGACCGACCGTCCATTGCTGCGTCGAGGCTGGCGCGGGCATTCGTGGTTTGGCCCGAACACTGGCCCACGAACGTGCCGACCTCAACCTCCGTTTGGTTGATATCGGCTCTTGTAGCGATCCGGTCGCAGCACTGCGCGCCGAGCTGGCTTCGCCAAACGCGGATTCCAGCAGTGCCTGGCGCGGTAACCAGCGACACGCAGAGCGGCTCGAACCGCTGGAAATGGGATTTCCAACGGCGGATGTCGCGCTGCTGCCCGGTGCCAACCAGACCCTCTGCTTAGAGCCCGACGCTGCAACCTGTCTGGAACCGGACCAGATCGCCATCAGCGTCAGTAGCGCTGCGCTCAACTTCCGCGATGTGATGGTAGTGCGCGACTTCCTGCCAACCACCTCGGGTTTGGGTGCCGAATGCGCTGGGCAAATCGTCGCTGTGGGCGAAGGCGTTCAGATCTTCTCGCCTGGTGATCAAGTCTTGGCTTATGTGCCGGACGGGCATGGCGCAATCCGCAGCCGCGTCCACGTGGCGGCGCGCTTCGCGCGCCTTTTGCCGGTCGGCCTCAGTATTGCTCGAGCCAGCGCCAGCCTACTGTCTACGATGGTGGCTCGACGCGCTCTGATCCAACTCGGCGCAGTGCGTCCCGGGCAGCGCATTTTGGTGCACCAAGCGGGCAGCGCAGTCGGCCTGGCGATTTTGGCGCTGGCGCGTCGCAGTGGGATCGACGTCATCGCCAGCGCTCACACTGACAAGCACGAATTTCTGCGTGAACTAGGCGAACCGACTCTGATCGATTCTCGGCCAGACCTGCGCCAGTCGCTGCAGCAGCGCAGCGGCGGGCTGGGTGTCGATTTAGCCATCGGAGCTTTTGGCGCACGCATTGAGGAAATTCAAGACTCGCTAGCGGCTGGAGGAAAAATCATCGACCTGAGTAACGGGTCTGATTCCGATCTCAATATTGACTTACTCGCCCATCAGCAACCAGCGCTGTTCGCCGCACTAATGGACGCCAGTTTGCAAGATATGCAGACCGATACGTTCGTGCTGCCAACGCAATCTCTGCCGCTGGTGCTGGCCGATGAGAGCGTCAAGAGTCTCGGCCGCGGAGAGCGGATTGGCCGCACCGCCTTTGCCTTTGTTCCTGCAGCGAAACGCTGGCGTAGCGTGGCTATCAGTGGTGCTGGCGGAGGTATCGGGCGAGAGATTGCCTCGCACCTAGTGCGCAACGGTGTCGCGCAGCTACTGCTACTGGATCTCGTCGAAATCGATTCGGAATTCCTCGCCCTGCTCCGCTCCAGTGGCGCGCAGGTGAGCGCTCATACACTGGACATCAGTGATCCGGAGGCTATCGGCCCAGTTTTGACCGGCGCTGCCCCGGACGCCGTCATTCATGCGGCTGCGGTGCTGGCTGATGGCCCACTGCGCGAACTCGATTCCGCTGCCTTCGCGCGCGTGTTTAAGGCTAAGGTTGAAGGTGCACGCGTCCTCGATGCGCTGACTCGCAACGCGCGTGTAGACGGTTTCATCCTGTGCTCATCGGTCACTGCGCTGTTACCTTCGGCTGGACAAGGCGCTTACGCCTCCGCCAATGCCGCGCTAGAGCTGATCGCACGACGCCGGCGCGATGCCGGATTCCCTGCCGCATGTGTTGCGTGGGGCCCATGGAATGTCGGCATAGGCGCGCGATTGGGGTCTCGTGCAGCCAATATTTGGAATCAATACGGAGTCTCGCCGATGACTCCCAGTGCGGCCCTATCGGCGTTCGATCAGGCAGCCGCCTGCAGCGTAGATAGCGTGGTCCTGGACGTTGATTGGCAGCGCTATGCGCGGGCCGAGGGCGATCTGCCATTACTTGCCGAGCTCACTGGAAATGCACCGCCACCCGACATAGCACCAGCTGTTGCCGCAGGTCAGACTGACACGGGAATAGCCGCCAGAGTCGAACAGCTATTGGCCAGCACGCTTGGGCTACCGCGAGCGACCACCATCGACGCGCAAAAGCCGTTTGGCGAACTGGGCTTGGACTCGCTGCTGGCGGCCGAGTTTGCATGCGCGGTAGAGAAAGCTTTCGGGCTCCGACTAAGTTCGACGCTGGCCTACAACCATCCGAATCTGGCGCGCTTAAGTGAATTTCTGCGCCTAAAACTGACCAGTGAAAGCGCCTACGCAGCGCCGCACTCAGCGCCGACACTGGCAGATGATGGCGCCGTCGAGCCCGACTACAACGACGCGCTCGACGACATTGAGATGCGGCTGGCAGCTGCCGAACAGTTGCTGAAGGATGGAGCGTAGACATGTCCGCTGACAATCGCCGATCAGAGGCACTACTGCGCAGAACCATGACTACGGTGGACGCGCTGCAACAGCGACTGCGGCAGCGCATTGATGCCGAGAACGAGCCGATAGCCGTGGTCGGCGTGGGTTGCCGTTTTCCCGGTATCGAAGGGCCCCAGGCTTTCGCGGATTTCCTTGCCCGAGGCGATAGCGCGGTTGGGCCTCTAGTCACCGAACGCGCCGCTGCGCCAGCTGGACCGGAGACACCACGCTACCGCGTAGGCGGATTCTTTGAAGACATCGCCAGCTTTGACGCGGATGCATTTGGGGTCAACGCTGAGCAGGCTCAAGCGATGGATCCGCAATTGCGACTACTGCTCGAGGTCAGCCGTGAAGCGATCGTCGATGCTGGCCTCAACCAAGAGCAGATAGCGGGATCGCGCTGCGCCGTGATGCTTGCGCTAGGTGCACAAAACAGCGACTACCAAAGTGCGCTGGCGAACGTGCACGGCGGTTCAACGGACCTCATCACCGGCAGCTTCCACAGCCTCATGCCGGGACGGCTGAGCTATCACTTTGACCTTCGCGGACCGAGTTTCGTCGTCGATGCAGCTTGCGCCTCATCCTTGGTAGCCGTGGATCTAGCTTGCCAAGCGTTACGCAGGGGCGAATGTGACCGCGTCATCGTCGCTGCGGTGAATCTGGTCTTGTCCGATGTGGTATCCGCAGCAATCGACCGTGCTGGATTGTGGTCGGACAGCGGTTCTTGCCGCTCTTTCGACGAGGGGGCCGACGGTTTTGTACGCGGTGAGGGTGCTGTGGTCCTGGTGCTTCGAAGGCGTTCAGATGCGTTGCGCGATAGCGATCCGATCCGTGCGTTGATCCTGGCAGCCGCCAGCGGTCAAGATGGGCGCGGCAATGGGCTCGCCGCGCCCAATGGCCCGGCCCAGTCTGCGGTCATGCGTCGCGCGCTTGAGCAGGCCAAAGTGACACCCGCGCAGGTCGCGTGGGTCGAGGCTCACGCCACCGGCACGCGCCTTGGCGACGCCATTGAAGTGGAAGCCATCGACGAGATCTACGGCGCAGACCAGTCGCGCACCGAGCCTCTCCGTGTCGGCGCCTTGAAACCCGCGCTGGGGCACTTGGAGGCGGCATCCGGGCTGGCCGCACTCCTTAAAGCAATCTTGGCGCGCGGCGACGACCAAATTCCGCCGACAAAACGCCCGCTGCAGCTAAATCGCGAGATCGCCACACTCGGCGAGCGAATTGAGTTCCCGAATGCGCCGACTGACTGGCCGCAGGCAGCGCCCTACGCAGCGGTCAGCGCCTTTGGCATGAGTGGAACCAATGCCCACGTCATTATCGGTCCACGTCCCGTGGCGGCTATTCAAACCCCGAAACCCTTGCCGTCCTTAACGACAGCTAGCCGACGGCGATACTGGCCAAATTTCGTCGCGACGGAGCGGTTTCCCGCAAATTTCAACGGTTTGCTTTACGAACAAGTTTGGGAGCCACTGGACCATCCATTCAATGAGCTTCCGAAGCGCTTGCGGATAGCTGGCGACGCGCGACTAATCGCACGCTTAGCCCCGGCGTTAGCCGCTGCGGGCGTTGAGATACTCGACCACCAGTCCGACCTTCCGTCCTCCTGTCGCGATCCGTTTCTGTTTGTGATCGGTTCGGCTTTCGCCGA
>QIMA01000467.1 GCA_003233535.1 Rhodanobacteraceae bacterium | reverse complement strand
TTTCGAGGACCTGACGCGATGCCTTGCCCTGATAGCGGTGATATAGGTAGGTGGCGGCGTCGCCAGACGGCGGCCTGCCAGGTCCCAGGCGCCGATGATGCCTCAGATGGCTAGAGTTGACACTCTGAATCGCGCTTGCCTAGCGGGGGCCGACGCCGCTGGCGGCCCCGTTGTTATCAACAGCTGGAGGCCCGTCCGATGAGGGCGCTGGCCCTTGAGCCTGCCGCGCCGTAGCGGCAAACGCAAGGGCTGCAACGCGGCTCGCGCGAGTTATTCAGTGTGTCCCTAACCACTCGAGCAGTTTGCTTTGCACGGCCGTCGAGCGCAGCAGAGCGATGTGTCCGGTTGCCGCAGCGACCATGCGCTTGCTCGGTTCGAAGGCCAAGTTTCGCTCCGGATTCGCGTGTGCGCCGAACGCGCTGCGCACGGTGACTAGGCCGTCGCCGGTGATTCGCTGGGCCAGCGTGGTGCGCTCTGCGGACAAACTGCCGGCGACGGCGTAGCAGTGGACGGAGCGGGGTAGCGGAACGGGTTGATGGGTGCTGGCCACGCGCGCAAAGCGATCGTGGCCGCGCCAATCCTGATCGAGAAGAAGCCCATGCCGCAGATCGCTAATTCCACAGCTTCGCAAGTGGCCGAGTTGGGCAAACGGCGTGCTGTATGGCGTTTTGGTGAGCATGTCATCAACCCAGTTGCCCGCCCGTTCCAACGCAGACCCATGATGGGGGGTACCGAGGAAGATCAGCTTGCGCAAACGCTGCGGCCAGCGCAACTGCTGCTCGCAGGCATAGTGCACGGCGCTGCGCGCTACCAGCCCACCCATGCTGTGTCCGACGATGCACAGCTCCTCTAGAGCGACCGGCCAGTCATCAACCAGTTCCTCGAGTCGGTATGCTAGCTCCCTGCCGTTTTCGGAGACGTGCCGGCCGCTGTTGTAGCGCAGATAGACGGGCGTGTGGCCACACGCCTCAGCGATCGAACAGCCGTGGTCGCTTGCTGCAGCGGAATCGCCCGAGCCACCCCAGTGCTGATCATTCAGGCACAAGCCGTGAATCAACAAAACGAGTTTTGGGTTTGACGCTGTAGCCAAAGTCGGCTCGAACGGTCGGCCACCCTGGCGAAAGCTCATCGGAATCGCAAACGGGCTGTCCCATTTCGCCAGCCGGTCGCCAAGCACGCCATTTATCGCGCTGAGTAGGTCTAGCCGCTGCGCTGAATCGCCGCTTGTGGCAGGGCCGGTAAGTCCTTTGCTAACGCTAGCTAGGGTGTCGCCGGCCAATGTTGTCGTTGAGCGTACGCAGCCGTAGACGAAACCGGTGATGCCGCGAGTCCGGTCAGTTCGCGCACCTGAAGCGAACCCGAGCGTCCGCCAAACCGCTTGGTGGACGCCCTCGACGATGTCGGTCACGCCGAGCGTGGCCTGCGTCGCTAGCTGCACCAGGCCGTGCAGGTCAGCTGCCTGCAGGTGGCTGCCGACAGGCGGAGGCGGTTCGCGGGCATCGTTCACAGCTCAGCTGGCCTGTGCAGAAACAGCGCGGCGATTGGGCAGCGAGTGCTTGGCCAATCTGACCAGCACGCTGAAGTACTGCCGCCAAAAGCCACCGCTGTTGTAGTGGATCCCGTAGCGAGCACAAATTTCGCGTACCTTCGGTGCCATCTGTGCGTAGCGCGGCGCTGGAATGTCTGGGTACAAGTGATGCTCAATCTGGTGGCTCAAGTGACCGCTGAGCAGATGAAGCCAGCGCCCACCTTCCAAGTTGCTGGAGCCCTGAATCTGGCGCAAATACCAGTGGCCTTGTGATTCGCCCTGTACTTCGCGCACCGTGTAGGTCTGCGCATCGGCGGTAAAGTGACCGCAAAAGATAATCGCGTTAGTCCACAAATTGCGAATCAGATTGGCTAGGAGGTTGCCCAAGAGCACTCGCGGCCACTGCCAAAAGGCGAGGGCGGGGAACAGCACGTAGTCTTTGAACAGCTGCCGTCCCGCCTTGCGCAGAAACGGTCGCGCGCGCTGCGAAAACTCTTCTTTGTTTATTCGGCCCTTCACGTAGCGACCAATCTTGATGTCGTGGACCGCCACCCCCCATTGGAAATTGACCGCCAATAGGAAGTACCAAAGCGGCTGCAGCAGATTCCACGGCGACCAGCGTTGTTGCTCGGTGAGCCGCAGCATGCCGTAGCCGTAATCGTGGTCCTTACCGATGATATTGGTGTGGTCGTGGTGCTCGACGTTGTGCGAGTGGCGCCAGTGGTCGCCATCGCAAACGATGTCCCATTCATAGGTTTGTGAGTTGAGCTCGGGATCGTTCATCCAGTCGTACTGACCGTGCATGACGTTGTGGCCCACTTCCATGTTCTCGACGATTTTCGCCGTGGCTAGGCTCAATACGCCGGCCACCCAGCTGATCGGGCCGAAGCCGAACATCAGCAAACCACGGCCGGCAATGGCAGAAGCCTGGGCGACGCCGCGAGCGCGTCGTATGTGTTTGGCATCACCCTCGCCCAACTCGCTTTCTACGCTGATGCGCAGTGCGTCCAGGTCGGCAGCCAGTGCCTGCAGCGTTCGTTCATCCAGTCGGGTCTTGTTGATCCGGATCTTGTTGATCACTTAGGCGGTCCTTTGCGTTTGGCCGTCGAGTTCGACGGCGCTCAGTGGGGTTGAGATACACAGTTGGATCAGCTCTGAACCAGGGCTGGAAACCTGCTTGGTCAGCAGGTTGCGAACCAGTCCGCTGCGTTTACGGCACTGGCAGGTGCGGCAAATGCCGCGACGGCAACCGAAACGGGGCGTTAGCCCGGCGTTTTCTGCAGCATTCAGCAGACTCTGTCCCGCATTGGCAGTGAACGCTTGTGCCGGGTTGCCGTAGCGGATGGCATGGCTTTCGGCGCCGCTATCGATTGTCTGCGCTAACTCGCCGAAGCTTTCGTAGCGCAGTTGGCTGGCTCTGCCGGCGGCGTGGTAGTGCGCCTGAATCATCTGCATAAATCCACTAGGGCCGCAGAGCATGGCCTCGCGTTGCTCCCAATCAGGCACATAAAGAGCTAGTTGGGCGCCGTCCAGGCGCCCGCCGTCGTTGCTGGCGTGCAGGTGCAGTTCTAAGCTTGGCCAGTGTTGTGCCAGTTTCCGGAGTTCGTCAGCGGCAAGCATCTGCTCCTGGCTGGTTGCGCAATGGACGACGCATACATCGCGCTCCGCGGTCGCTGCTAAGTCGTGCAGGATAGACAGCATCGGGGTCACGCCACTGCCGGCTGAGATGAGTAGCAGCGGACCGCTAGCCGGAGTCGTAAAGTCGCCCAACGCCTGGCTTATACGCACGGTGGCGCCTACGCGAAGCCGGTGTGTGGCTGCCGAAACGCCGTCGACTTTCGCCCTGATCGTTAGTCGTAACAGCCGGTCCGCGCGGGGTTGGCGGGAAAGGCTGAAGCAGCGCGACTGCAGGGATCCACCAACCTCCAGGGTTAGTAGCAGATGCTGGCCCGGCATGAAGCCTTTAAAGCGCCGGTTGGGGCGCAGCCATAGGCTGCGGATGCCGTCTACTTCATCGTCGACCCGCACCACCTGCGCTTGAGGCTCTGTCAGCGAGAATGCCGAATGGACCGGGCTCAAGACGCGATTCCATGCGCTTGCGTCATTCAGCGGTGCCAATAGCGGGTGACCGAGTATCCGACGAGCCATGGAGGGTAGTCGCGCCTGGGTCTGAGTTTGTGTTGCGGACATGGTTGCCAGCTGCCTAAGTTCGGTGAACATATGTTCACTCAAATTACTTAGAGTTTCCACTCCAAACGCGAGTCTACCGTCGGCCTATACTGAGAGCGGAGTATCGAGTGTCCTCAGCGGAGAAGTGATTGGCGGCGAGCACACCACATGCGCGGGTTGAGACCGAACCGCCGATTAGTCGGTCAGCGCGCAAGGCGCGGACGCGGCAGCGCTTGATCGATGCCGCACTGGCGTTGATCGGCCAAGGGCGCAGTTACACCTCGCTGAGCCTGCGCGAAATCACCCGCGAGGCGGGCGTGGTGCCGGGAGCGTTCTATCGCCATTTTCGCGATCTCGATGAACTCGGTCTGGCGCTGGTGGAAATGGGCGGAGTCACGCTACGCAGGTTGCTGCGCGAAGCGCGCCGCGATGGCATCCCGCCCACCGACATGCTGCGCGGATCGGTGCTCGTTTATAAGCGCTTTGTGGAGCAGCGCTCGCTGGTGTTTCGCTTCATTGCCGCCGAGCGTGGCGGTGGCTCTCGCATACTGCGCAACGCCATTCGCACCGAAGACGGCCACTTCGCCTCGGAGATGGCGCAGGATCTGCGCGTGCTAGGGGTTATGCCGGATCTTTCCAGCTCCGCGCTGCGGATGATTTGTGGTCTGGTTGTAACCACCATGCTCAACGCCGCCTCCGATATTCTTGACGTGCCCAGCGGACAAACTGTGCAGGAGCGCGAGATGGTGGAGAACTTTGTCCGCCAGCTGCGGGTAATTTTTATTGGTGCCAGGCACTGGCGAGAGGACTAGCCCGGAGTTTCATGAACCTTCTGCTGCGGCCGCCCCCCCCGCTCTCAAATGGAAGCTGGCAACTGGAAGCTGGGCGCGCCGTGGCGCGATCTGCTCCCTAACCCGAACGTTTCATAAACTTCACGCGCCCTCGCTAGGCCATTGATCGCCCAGCGATTTTTCCTCAGTCGGGTGTATGAACCACTACACC